>JBFFCW010000435.1:0-3364 GCA_041559695.1 Desulfobacterales bacterium | reverse complement strand
CGTGTCCTTCGTGGTAATAAATAGATGCTCACAAAAAGCAGAATAAAGAAAAAGAAAATTAATTTAAAATTCGTGGTAAATAATAATTAAGGTGGTAAGAAATCTGCACGCTATTTCCGAAGCTTCGCCATAAAATCTTTTACGGATTTAAGCAACGGCTTTCGGATACGCACTTTCAGATAGAGATCCCCGGCCTTTCCACCGCCCTTACCGTCTTCTCCCATTCCAGCCAGTCGGATCTGCTGATTATGCTTGACGCCCGACGGGATTTTGACAACCAGTTTTTTATCTTTTTTCCGCAGATAGTAGGCATAGGGTCCGCCCTGGCGGGCCAGTTCCGGGCTCAACCAGATGCTGTCATTGCGGTCTGCGCCGTTTTCAGGCAGCTCGATTCCGCTGAATTGCTTTAGAAAAAAGCGGGTGAGTTTGCCGATGCTTCCCGGCAAAGGGCGGCCGGAAGAATTTACCCCCCGGCTTTGGCGCGGACTTGTAAAATAATAGCTTTTGGCAAAAAATCCGGGTTTGCGGAATTCATAATGCCGGTATCCCTGTCCGTAAAATTCCTTGAATATTTCGTCAAACCCTCTTAACCCGAACGCCCGGGCCATCTGTTCTAAAATTTGATTGACATCCGAGCCGCTGAAAATATCCTGCTCGGAGTAATTTTGCCGGAACTGGCTGTAAGCCGATGCGCCGAACTGATGCCGCATGGCGTCATATTCACGCCGCTTGGCAGCATCCGACAGAACCGCATAGGCCTCATTGACCCGTTTCATTTTTTCGGCCGCCTCCGGGTTTTCACGGTTTCGATCCGGGTGATATTTAAATGCCAGTTTGCGGTAGGTGTCCTTGATCTGCCTGGGGATTGCCTTTTGATCGATTCCTAAGATCTGATAATAATCATTTTGCGACATTAATTTTATCCACCCTTTGGTTGAACCGGCTAAAACCCAACAGAAATTAAACCACGAAGCGCACGAAGAACGGCCTTAATCAATCCATTTAAAACTTCGTGAACTTCGTGTCCTTCGTGGTAATACTAAAGTGTCATTAAAAACTTAAAAAAGAATCGACCGAAAAGGAAATTAAGAAAAATTTCAAGATTTCTGTGATTAACGTTAATCGTTTTCAGTCAATTTGGCTCCAAAGCGTTCGGCATCGCGGCAGCCGTCTGTATAACCTAATTTACAGGCGGTTTCGGCATTTTCGACGGCTTTTTGAAAATTTCCTTTGTTAAAAAAGACGCGCCCTCTCATATAGTGGGCCCAGCCGTTATCCGGTTTCAATTCAATGGATTTGTTCAGATTGGAAAGGCTTTCGTCATAATCATTGCGGCGCATGAACAGCCAGCCGAGATTATCATAAGCCGGGCTGTAGCGCGGTTTCAAATTCACCACCGTTTTCAAATCCGCGATGGCTTTATCATATTGTTCCAGTCGAATGAAGGTTCGAGCTCGCCAGAAATAAGCTTCGGGGTTTTCCGGATGGGTTTCAATTGCCAGGTTAAGTTCTTGCAACGCTTCTTTTAGCCGGTTTTCCTTGTAGTGGTCGTATCCTTTACGCACTCGTCTCTGAGCCTCGCGGGGCTGCTGATCTTTTTGAAATTGACCCAAAATGGTTTTGCCATACTCGGTAACATCATCGACCAGTTTGGAGATCATTTGCAGCGGCTGGTTTAAGGCCTCCCGTTTAATGTTTAACGAAAAATACACCCCGATTGCGATCAGAGCGCATAACACGACAGCAAATATCCCGGTGGCCAGATAATCTTTGCGGCCTTTATCCCGCGAACTCATGGCTAATACAGTCGATTCGGCATACTTTGGCAAGCCCCTCGATGCCATCCGGTCCTCCTGCGGGTCTTGTCCGGCAGATAGCCGTTGCACCTGGCCGGTCTCACGCTCAACGGTCAGATCCGTCCCGCACTTCAGGCATGTTGTTGGGATTGCCGACTGACCGGCGATGTCTTCATGGTCAGGGATATCGCCGGGTGTTCGGCACACCGGACATGTAAACTTCATTGCTATCTCCTTTTTTAGGTTGGCCAATTGAACCCGTTTAGCGCGTTGTCTTGCTGTGTCTGTTAAAATAGGAAATATGTCTGATTTTATTTTTCACCGGCTAACGGGCTAACGGGCCCACGGGCTCAACCCCCTACCAATATAACACCCAATTTGCCCTCTGTCTGCATTCAATGTGCTCAGCAGATTCCAGTGGTGGTCTCTGAGCTAATCGTTATCAGTTTTTCTTTGTTTAACCAGATAAATAGCCGGTAGACTGACAACGGTAATCATGCCCTTGATAAGAACATTGGCTAAGAAAATCGACCAGACAGTTGAATGCGGCAGCGCCCAGCCAAATGCCCCCCAGCAAAAAATCAGGCTGTCGATCGGAATGCTGACTGCATTGCTGATGAGCACGCGCGCCCACTGGTACTTTCGCGTGATTCGGTTGACCCAAAGGTGGTAAACTTCGGTGTCAATCAGTTCGCTGATGACTTCCGCCATAATGCTGGCGATAACGATCCGCCACACCGGACCGAGAATGGTCGCAAATTCTTCGCCCAGCCCCCAGGAGGGATCCTGGGGCAGCCAGGCTGCAAATTGGAAGAAAACCACCATCAAAAGATTAATAACTGCTGCCAGAATAATTATCGTGCGGGCGGCTGCTTTCCCCAGTTGTTTATGGATCAGATCCCGGATGGTAAATGTGAGCGGATAAATAAATGTGCCGGCGTCTACACTGAATCCGGCAATCCACGCGATTTTAAGGCTCCCAATGTCAGACAGCAGCTGGGCGGCAATATATACCGATATAACGACAATTGCGGAAGTGGGAATGGGCTTATCGTCGGTTGAATTTGGGTTTGTCGTGCGCATTATTTTCAGCAAATTGGGATATCGCCAGCCAGGCTTTGGCATCAAACTTAAGCGATGTATCGTTTAACAGATCCAACGCCTCGTCGGGTGAGATGAACCGGATTTCAATCAGCTCCGAATCGGTGTTGGCGCTGTTTGACGGTTCACCTTCACATTCCACATAAACCATCGCCACGGATTCGTCGGCCATACCGGCTGAAGAATAGATCGGCGGGCTGACCTTTATGAAACGGCTGACCGTTAACCCGGTTTCTTCGATCAATTCGCGCCGTGCGGCCTGCTCAACAGATTCACCGTTATCGACCAACCCGGCCGGGAATCCGTATTCATAGCCATCTAACGGCACCCGATACTCCCGGGTGATGACCAATTTTTCTCTTACAGCGTGAAACGGTACAATCACCACGGCGTCCGGCCGATGGAAACCGCCGGTGATGCATTTGGGTTCATTTAGTCGGGAAGCCATTTGCCAGGATTTTTCATTT
>JBFFCW010000434.1:0-3368 GCA_041559695.1 Desulfobacterales bacterium | reverse complement strand
GGTGGGCGGCCCGGTGCTTACCTGGGTGGTGTAATAAAATTTGATCGGTTTTCCGCGATGAAGCGGCGGAGGATTTTTGGCCATTGCGGTTTCCAGAATCCGATTCAGCTGTCCGGTGCCAATTCGTTGCGCATACTGATCGTAGACATCGTCAACCAATTTAAAGATTTTTGCCACCCGCTGACCCGTCAGGGCCGATATGGTCATGGCCGGCGCAAAGCTCAAAAATTTAGCCTGCATTCTCAATTCATTCATGTATTTTTTTACGGTATGGGTGTCTTTTTCCAAAAGATCCCACTTGTTCAGTAAAAAGATACAACCACACCCGCGCTCAAATGCATACCCGGCAATACTGATATCCTGATCGGTAATGCCTTCGCTGGCATCCAGCACAATAAGCGCGACATCACAGCGATCCAGGCTCCGCAGCGCTTTGATGATGGAGAATTTTTCAATTTTATGGCTGACTTTTCCCTTGCGGCGGATACCGGCCGTGTCAATCAGCAGGTAAGCTTTGCCGTCCACCTGGCAGAGGGAGTCAATCGCATCGCGGGTGGTTCCCGGCCGATCGCTGACCAGGTGACGTTCCCGGCCCAATATGCGATTGATCAAAGAAGATTTGCCGACATTGGGCCGCCCGACCACCGCCAGGCCGATAGCGCCTTCAGCCGCCTCCCGGCCCGGTCCCTTATCAATTGCAGCAAGCCCGGCAACCAGGGCATCGAGAAAATCGGTTATGCCGTAACGGTGCTCAGCCGATATCGGAAACAGCGGCTCTATACCCAGACTGTAAAAATCAGACACCTGGGTTTCCTGTTCGGCGCCATCAATTTTGTTCACGGCGTAAAAGACCGGCTTGTCGGTGATGCGCAGGAGTTCGATGATATCCCGGTCAAACGGGGAAATACCCCCTTTGCCGTCCAGCAGCAAAATGATCACATCGGCATCTTCAATGGCCTGAAGGACCTGGAAGCGAATGCCGTCCGAAAACGCGTCCCCGTCGGTAAAGCCGCCGGTATCCACGAGGGTAAATTCAGTTTCGTTCCAGGTTGCGTCCCGGTAATGGCGGTCCCGCGTAACCCCGGGAAAATCATCCACCAGCGCATCTTTGGTGTGGCTGACTCGATTGAAAAGCGTGGATTTGCCGACATTGGGACGGCCGACAATGGCAACAATGGGTTTCATGATAAACTCTATTGAAATAAAAACTAAAATGAGCGTTTCAAATTTTAAAGAATGGGGAAAACTTCTAATTTTTAAGGAATTCTATCGTTTTTACTTTTAAAATTTGAAACCCTGCGGGATTGTCGATCTTACCACATCTATGGCGTCAGATGCCATACCGCATAGTCAACTATAGCGGAACGACATCTTCCTTGTAGCTGCGGCAACCTCGACAATCGCTCAATTTAGTTAAGATTTATTTTCTTTTTGATTCGTTAACGAAAACGACGCCAATGGGCTACATTTATGGCGTATTGCACTAAATTGCAAGAATTTCATATGGGGAATAAAAGGACCGTAGGACAAACAGGTAATAATGCTGTCTTGAAAGTATCAGATCATCACAGATTCTGTAAAGCGGGGTTAAAAGGGATAGGCGGCATTGGTTTAAAGCAGTGAGCACAAAAATCAGGTTTGTGCATATCGCTTATCAGATACCACAGTATTTAAGTCAAGGCTGATTTCGAATCTCTGTTGGGGTAATCTGCAATTTTGAGACTTGAAAATATATAGGATTACCTGAAGATATATGCAATAAATTGAGGTTGTCTCTGTATAGCCGAAACCCATCATTCAGCTGTTTTTCACATTGCGTTAGGAAGTCCTAAATTCCGTATACTCAGCAGACATCTAATTTATCAGCCAATTTTTGAATACCATCCAGGTCAAAGTCTTCAGCCAATTGGACAATCTGTTTGCTAAGCGGCCCACAGGATTCTGAGCGCGTCTTAATTTCTTTGGCGATAGCATTTAACGTCATGACATCCCCCATTTCAGCCGCATCGCGAATGCGTTTGGCAATATCCTGAGCGACTTCAGCAGAAATAGCTACAATCTCTTCATCGGATAGTTTACATGCGTTTTCTTCAGCGGATGCACCAAGACTCTGAGCTGATTTAAGGGCACCATTGAGGGCATTTTCAAGATCCGAGACTTTCAAATTCAATTCTGTATGTGAAAGGCTTTTCTTTTCAACTCCCTTGACGAGTTTCTCCAGATTTGTAGTGGCAACCTGCAAGTCGGTGGCCGCCAGATTACCGGCCAACCCTTTGAGGTTGTGGACCAGGCTGTGTGCGTGTTCAAAATCTTCTGCATTCAGCGCGGTACGGATGTCGTTGGCGACTTCACTGTAGTCTGTAGCAAAGTTTAGAAGCAACTTTCGATAAAGCCTTTTGTTTCCCTGCAACCTTTTCAATCCATCTGTTAGGTCAAATCCCGGCAAAGATTCCGGAAGTTCTTCTTCCGGGGCTGTCTTATCCGATTCAGAACACTCGATAAGAACTTCCGGTTGTTGGACTTGGACTCGTTTCTCACTTGGCTTGATCCATTGCTGCAGAGTTGAAAACAGTTGGTCTGGATCAATGGGTTTCGCGACATGGCCGTTCATGCCTGCTTCCAGACTTTTATCTTCGTCACCGGCCATGGCATGGGCGGTCATGGCAATGATGGGCAATTCCTTAAAATGTTCATCTTTACGGATCTCGCGGGTGGCCGTGTACCCGTCCATCACCGGCATCTGAATATCCATGAGCACCGCGTCATAATTGCTTTCCATTACAGCGTTGACTGCCTCCTGACCGTCATTGGCCAGGGTGACATTCAGACCTGCGCCTTCAAGTATCTCTTTTGCCACCTGCTGGTTGATTTCATTGTCTTCTACTAACAGCAGCCGTGCTCCCTGAATATGTTTTAAAGCTTCGGCTTCCTGTTCTTTTTTTTGCGTTATCCGGGAGATCTCGGGCACAGCAGCTCCAAAGGCCTGCATCGTGGCGTCAAAAAGCATGGAAGGACTGATCGGTTTAAGGAGAAAACCCTCGAGTCCCACCTCATCGGCCTGTTGCATAACCTCTTCGCGGCCGTAGGCGGTCACCATAATAATCGGTGGAATTTTGCTCAAACCTTTATGGCCTTTAATCCGCTTCGATGCCTCAATTCCATCCATGCCCGGCATCTTCCAATCCATAATGACCAATTCAAAGGGTTGGCTCTCCGATGCTTTTTCCAGTTCCGTTAATCCCTCCTGGCCGGAGGCCGCTAGGGTGACTTCAAATGAAAATGATTCCAGCATTTCCTGAAAAATGCCCCGTGAGGTGGAATTATCATCCACCACCAAAACCTTCATGCCCCGCAGATCCTGTGAGGGC
>JBFFCW010000433.1:0-3379 GCA_041559695.1 Desulfobacterales bacterium | reverse complement strand
TCCGCAATCTGGTTTTTTACGCGATCAACATCAGCAGACGGCAGATCGATCTTATTAATGATCGGAATGATTTCCAGATCGTGCTCCAGCGCCAGATACAAATTGGCTAAAGTCTGGGCTTCAACTCCCTGACTGGCATCGATCAGCAGCAACGCCCCTTCACAGGCAGCCAGGGCTCGCGAAACTTCATAGGTAAAATCCACATGTCCGGGCGTGTCGATCAGGTTTAAAAAATAGGTGTGCTTATCGTTGGCGGTGTACGGCAGGCAAATCGTCTGGCTTTTTATGGTGATCCCTCGCTCCCGCTCAATATCCATGGTGTCGAGAATCTGGTCTTTAAAATCACGGTCCTCAACGATATCGGCAGCCTGGATAAGGCGATCCGATAAAGTGGATTTGCCGTGATCAATATGGGCAATAATGCTAAAATTTCGAATATATTGCATCTCAAACATCGTTTTTGCCGGATCCGCTGCTGCATCTTAATTTCGGTAGACACTTGAAAGTGTTGAAGAATTTAAAAGTCAGTTGACACAAATTGCCTTTCTAGATATATTATAAGGATAAATAAAATAAAAGCGCTTATTTATCAAATTATTTTAAATACTGTCAACCCCGGCTTTCCGGACGAATTCCGGCCAACGATTCAACGACGCTGATGGGAAAAAAGAATTCAAATATTAATGTATTAATCGTTGATGATGACTTGAGCGTCAGAAATACGATGGATGAATATATTGCCAATGCCGGATTTAGTACGCTGGCGGCCTCATCTGCTGAAGAAGCGCTTGAATTAATTGAAAAAAATAATTTTGCTGTCGTCATCACCGATATTCGATTGCCGGGACTGGGCGGCCTTGAGCTCACCAAAGTCATCAAGCAAAAAAACGGATCCGATGTCATTGTGGTGACCGGATACAGCGACGACTATTCCTATGAAGAGGCCATCAATATCGGTGCCAGTGACTTTGTCATCAAACCGGTGCGGCTGGAGGAGCTGCTGCTCAGATTGAGGCGTGTGCTTAAAGAGCGCCAGCTCAGCTCCGAACGTACCCGTATGATGCAAAAACTGCAAAAACTTGCCACCACGGACGGTCTCACCAAACTTTACAATTCACGCTCATTTTACTCCCAGCTTGAATTGGAAGTGGACCGCTACAACCGTTACAAGCATCCGCTTTCACTTCTGCTGCTGGACATTGATAATTTCAAAGCGTTCAATGACAATTTCGGACATCTGGAAGGCGACAAGGTGCTGGTGCGATTCAGTCAAATCATCAAATCCTGTCTGAGAACAAATGACTCGGCCTATCGTTATGGCGGTGAAGAGTTTACGGTGATCCTGCCGGAAACAAATGGTGACGAGGCCAAAACGGTGGCCCAGCGCATCCGTTCCTCTCTGGAAACGGAAAAATTTAAGCCGATACCCGATAAAAACGCTAAAATCACCATCAGCATCGGAGTCACCCAGTACTTTCCCAAAGAGGAATTGTCCGCATTTATTCGGCGAGCAGACAAGGCCATGTATCTTTCCAAAAAGAATGGGCGTAACCGCGTTTCCGTCCTGCTGGCCGAACCCCCTGTAAAGTCCAAACGAAAAGCATAGTTGCCGGGTTAGCCGGTATAGCCCGCCTCTGGCGGATTGAGCCCGTAAACGATGATAGCGGTCTGATTTTATATGAACTGGCAAACGGGCATAACGGGTAAACGGGCTCAACCTTTTTTTCACGCGTCAATGGTGACTTTAAGAAACAAATCCCCGCTTTCACGCTTACCTCGGCGCTGTCCCAAGCCCCTGAGCCGCAGGACGGTGCCTTCCTGAATGCCGGCCGGCACCTTTACGTTAAACGACCTTTTTTGAAATCCCAGCGGAATATTGACCAGTTTCCGGGTGCCGTTGACGGCCTCATGCGGCGTTATCTTGATCAGACCGTACAGGTGCGGATCTTTTCCTGAACTTGCCGGGCGAATGACCTGCAGACGCGGTGTTTTCCTTTTGGCGGTGAATTGACGCAGTTGACGGGACACGCCGGTATCCGGCAGGGCACTGAATAACTTCAAAAACAACATGCCGAATACAAAACCGCCGATATGCGCCCACCAGGCAATACCACCTGCGGTTCCGTGGCTGCCGGCGGCATTGATAAACTGCAAGATAAACCACAGGCCGAGAAAAATAAATGCCGGTATATTGATAAAATAGGGAATAAAAAAAATCGGAACGAGCGTTAGAATTTTTGATCTGGGATGCAGAATAAAATAGGCCCCCATGACGCCGGCAATGGCGCCGCTGGCCCCGATCGTGGGCACATTCGACTGCAGGTTTAAGAACAGGTGGGAAAGCCCGGAGGCAACACCGCACAGCAGGTAAAATATCGCGTAGCGAACAGGCCCCAGGCGGTCTTCGACATTATCACCGAAAATATACAGGGACCACATGTTGCCCAGAAGGTGCCAAAAGCCACCGTGCAAAAACATAAATGAAAGCAGTGAAAGAACCTGCTGGCTTGCGCTAAAATATTCGGCGACCTGGGGAATGGAGTAGCGCGCCGGGACCAGGCCATAGATATAGATGAATCGGTTGATTTCCGGGCCCTGCAGATGTTGAATTAAATACACGACAACATTGATCCCGATAATTGCGGTGTTAACAACAGGGTAATTTCGGGTAGGCGTTGTGTCGCGTAAAGGTATCATAGTGCGGTTTAGGGGTTTCGCGTTTTGGGAGTATGGTTTCTCTCACACAGAGTTTAAAGAGTTTACACGGGAAAAATTTATGAGGAACGCGGAACCCGTAACTTACTTATTGAGCTCTTGTATCCGCTTAAGATGCGACGCCAATTTCTGCTGTTTTTCCTGAAAGCCGGCGTGCTTTGCCTTCACCTGCTCAACCACATCCTGTGGCGCCTTGTTCAGGAAATTTTCATTTTCCAGCTTCTTTGAAACCGCAGCCAGCTCTTTTTCCAGCTTATTCATTTCTTTTTCAAGGCGCCGGGCCTCTTTGGCAAAATCGATAATTCCTTCCAAAGGAACAAAAATCGTGGCAGCGCCAACCACAGCGGTAGCTGAAGATTTTGGCCTTTCAGCACTCTCATTGACGCTAAATGCACCCAGTTTGGCAAGGTTGATAATGATATCCCGGTGATGCTCCAATGTTGTTTTAATATCCGTTTCTTCGGTGTGAACGATGGCTGTCAGATTTAAGGAAGGCGAAATATTCATTTCTCCTCTGATGTTTCTGACGGCGGATATCAGATCGATTAGCAGTTCCATTTCAGACTCTGCCTTATCTTCACGGCGAATGTCGGCGCTGTCATTTCGGTCCGCAGGAAATACGGCCTTCATAATGGATTCCTGGGTTCCGGGCAGCTTATGCCAT
>JBFFCW010000432.1:0-3381 GCA_041559695.1 Desulfobacterales bacterium | reverse complement strand
CGTTTTCCGTAATGACCGAGTTTCTTACCAAAATTTGCGCTCTACGGGCAGCGATGCCGATTTTATCGGATGTTCGAACCAGACTGTTATGAATTTCAGTCTTACCCTCCTCAATCACGATACCCCAGACATTATCTTGAAATATGCAGTTTTTCAAATTAACCGTTGAGACGGACGCTCTGATACCAAATTCAGCATTGGAAATTTGACAGTACTGCATATGGTTTACAGTTTTGCTTTTGTCAAAAAAAATCCCCTTCCAATTGTCTGATCCTAAACTGGAGAAACTTACCGGCTCGGCTTCTGTGCCGTTAATCTGCAGCTCGCCTTTAACAACTAATCCAAGCTTGCGAAACCAGATAACGGTACCGGGTTGTACGGTGAGCCTGGCCCCGGGTAAAACCACCAGTGCGCCCTCGACAAGGTAAGGGCTTCTGGCAGCATTCAGGACGGTATTTTTGGAAATTTTTGAGGGGAGCAATGTCGGCTCACCAATTTTAACAGGCCCTAAGGTATCCACCCACTGGCTGCCGGATCCGGTGTCGGACCGCAGATAGCCGATGACGCGTCCATGGGGCAGGCGGTCTTTGGACCGGATCCGATAAGCCCCGATGTAGACTCCGGGTTCTTTTTCTTTTAACGGAAGATTTTCCACCAGCGGGGGAATGCTCCAGCTGGCGGTCTGGTTTTCCGCGCCGATCATGGCGACTTTCATTAAATCTCCGGGCCGCAGCAGTTTGCCCCCCGCGTTGTGCACCAATGCGATAATCCGGGGTGGCGGTTCCGTCACGGCCTCAGGGTTCGGGATCGTCGCAACCATCTGCATGCAGAGTTCGGCGGCTGCCTGGAGATGAGAGGTCTTTTGATGGCTGATCGCGGTCTTTACAATCGTTGCCGCCAGACCGGTGAGGCTCAATGGCATACTGCCTTCCTGGATACGAATATTGTGTTCAAGCTCCCAGATAACCTGCTCGTTGTCGCTGCGCACCATTTTTGCTCTGAGACCGGCTGCATTATCGGAATATATCAGCGCATAGGTTTTGCCTAAAGTAAGAATCTCTCCGTATATGATTGCGTCAACCCCCAGCAGTTGTCCCAGGCGTGCTGCTGAAACCGACTGACCCGATAGGATGAGATCATACTGCCCGCTTCTTTTCAGGTTGTCGTCGATCACAAAGGGTTCCAGGTCAAGGTAGTTTAAGGAACTAAAAAAGTTGTAAAACATCTTGCGGACCACACTGGCAGCTTCGGGGTTGGACGTGCGGTTGACAAAGGGTAAAATCGCCACTTTGCGCGGGAGTCGATCTTCTTCCCGTACGGTTGGTTCCGGATCGGGAAGCAGCATATTTTTAAGGGCGCAGGAATTTAGGCCCAGCATCAGGCAGGCAATTGTCAATAGGGTCACAAATGGTTTTATTGTTTTCATGGGCTGCAATCGATATAGCTTATTTAATGGTTTGTTGAATTTAGCCAAGGGTTACCATGGGGTGTCGGATTTTTTTTCACCCTCTTGCTCTTCAAATAGATATTTCATGATCCATGTACTTTCGGTTCCGGACTCTTCCAGCAGCCGCTGGATTTCTTCGCGTTTTTTTAGGTCTTCATTATCCGCAGTCCTGTTTTTACCGCTGCCGGATTTTGAGCGGCCTTTTCTGTTTGAAACCATTTTTTGGCGACAGGCACTTATTTTTGCTTTAACCTCAGGCGACTCAGGGTCGATGATCGTGTAGCGTTCAAAATAAGAAAGCGCTTTTGACCAATCTCCCTTTTTATAATACCCTTCTCCGTGTTCGCGGTAAAACGTCTTGATTTGTCCAATGCGCTGATGCGCCAGGCTGTTCTTGGGGTCCAGTGAAAGAACGGCCTGGTAGGCTGCAAAGGCATTTTTATTGACCGGTGTCAGGTACTGCCTGGCGAGAAAATGACTCTCGGCTTCCTTGAGCAGTTGGGCGACGTTTAGTTTCTGGTGGTTTTTTTTCTGATAGGCCAGCCAGATGCGGCGAATGGCTTTCTGGGCCTCTTCGAAGTACAGACTGTCTTCCCGGATGGACGAATATTCCCTGAGGGCCGATTGATGCTGATTTATCGATTCCAGCTGTTCGCCAAGCGTTAGGCGATAAAAATCCAGACGGTCCCAGAGCGCTGCGGCTTCTTTCCCGTGGCCGTGTTCCGCCAGATAATTTTTTAAAAACACCTTGGCCTCGTCCACGTTTCCTTTTTCAGCTTTCTGCTGGGTGATGGCCAGCGTGATTTGAGCCAGCATGTCCTTGGCTGTTTGGGCATTTTCAGTGGAAATATTGCCCAGCAGCAGCTGCTTGAGCGTATCTCTGGCCGGCAGGTAATCTCCCAGTTCGATCTGGTCGGCAACCTCGGTCAGCTTCTGGCGCGTTTCCCACGGCGTGTAGGCATGCACATAGAGCAAGTAGCCTGTAAAAATAAAAATCAATAGCGCTGCCAGCCAAACCCCCCGGTTAGAACGCGTGTGTTTGGTGATAATTTTTTGCGTCGCCTGGCGGGTGTCTTTTTTTTCATCTGAAATAAACGTGATTGAAAAGGTGCCCAATTGGAGTTTGTCCCCTGAAAACAGACGCTGTTCGGATACATTTCGCTCATTGAGATAAAGGGGATTGGTGGTGCTGATATTTCTGACAAAAAAACCGCTGTCACGCTTTTCAATAACGCAGTGCTTGCGTGAAATCGACGGGTGCATCAACTTCAAAGTGGCTTCATTCGATCTGCCAATGATGAGTTTTTTCAGCTTGAGGGGAATGATCTTGCTTCTGCCGTCAGAGGTGGTGCACACTAATCGCGGCCCCAGCGATTCCTCGCTGCGGGTATCGAGCACCATGGTTTTATCCTCCATTGGCGTTTGTTTGGATGGCTGCTGACCTTTATTTTCCATCTGAATGACATATTTGGATTGGCCGAGTGCCAGTTCGTCCCCGTTATTCAAAAATTGTTCTCCGATGGGATGGCCGTTTACGGACATTGGTTCGGATCCCAGATTTTTGATAAAATACCGGCGGTCTTTTGTGCCGACTTTGGCCTGAATTTCTGAAATCTTTGGATCGCCGATGACAATTTCACACCGCTTCGAGCGTCCAACCAGAAAGCTTTCTTTCGGCGTTTCAAAATGATTTTGAGGATTCGATTTTTGAATTAATTTAAACATGGGCCTTTCCGTTTTCGTGCGATTCTCCTGGGTCAAAATCGCACATATGAGGGATTCGGGTGAATATGGTGCTGCGCCATTTAGGTATATGTTTTTTATCGGCATTTTTTAGAAAGGCTTTAATCCCGAACCGGCGGTTTTTTAAATGAATTCATTTTGTTTTTCTGCCGATGATTAAATTGTTTTGATCGATCTGCCCGTGAAGCCCT
>JBFFCW010000431.1:0-3416 GCA_041559695.1 Desulfobacterales bacterium | reverse complement strand
CAGCCCTGTTCCGCTGTTTGATACCACTGAAATTCATGCCAAGGCTGCTGTTAAACACGCCTTGCAGAATGAACTGAGTCGGCTTCGATCAGAATTGGAATAATGGAAAGATGGAATACTGGAATATTGGGTCTCCGGGTTGCAACGCATGGAAAAATTTTATAATTCTGGTATGATGCAATTGTAGATCCAATATAAATTTAATCTAATTTCCCAGCCCAGCATTCCATTGTTCCAGACAGACCAACAGGTTGAGCTCACGTTGTCTTAAGCGGCCAGGGACACAGTTTGTTCAGGGGGCAGGTCGGACATTTGGGTTTGCGAGCCACACACGTCTGTCTGCCGAAAAAAATCAGCTGAAGACTGAAATCATTCCAGGCCCGTTTGGGGATAATTTTCATCAAATCGAACTCAATTTTCACCGGATCTTTGTTCTCGGTCAGCCCCAGCCTTCCGGATATTCGGGCCACATGGGTGTCCACCACCACGCCGGAAATACCGAAGGCGGCTCCCAGAACAACATTGGCGGTCTTGCGCCCCACCCCGGGCAGTTTCACCAGTTCCTCCAGAGTCTGTGGCACCTGGCCGCTATGCTGTTCCAAAAGCGTTTTCGAACAATTTTTAATGTTTTTGGCTTTATTGTGAAAAAAGCCGGTGGGGCGAATCAACTTTTCAATGGATTTAAGGGGCGCAGCGGCAAAATCAGCAGGCGTTTTAAGACGTTGAAAAAGCACCGCGGTGACCTGATTCACCTGTTTGTCGGTGCATTGGGCTGACAGAATGGTGGCCACCAGAAGTTGAAAAGGGTTCTGATGAAACAGCTGGGTTTTGACTTCCGGATAAATCTTTCGCAGAATCATACGAATTTTATCAGCGCGCGTTTTTAACTGCATGCAAAAGGTCCGTGGTCAGTTGTCCGTCGTCAGTTGCAAAAACTGCTTTTTTAGCTTATTTTAGAGGAGTTAGTTAACAGATCTATTTAGGCGTGGGATATACGCCGGTTTTAAGGGTGCAGTCAAGTCTGAATAGTATCCGACCGGCAACCGGCCACAGACAACGAACAACCAGCAAAAATTTAATGATAAAAGGCTTAAAAATCTCAAATACCGACGAACCTCTATGAATCCGAACGAAAGAAAAGTACGTGCCTTAGGCCTGTGTTCAGGGGGGCTGGACAGTACGCTGGCCGGCCTGGTGCTGCGCGATCAGGGAATCGATGTCGAATGGATCACATTTGAAACCCCATTCTTTACGGCAGCCAAAGCCCGCAAAGCATCTGAAAAAACAGGCATCCCCTTAACCGTTAAACCCATTTATCCCGTTTACGCCAACATGTTAAAGAATCCGCCGGCCGGATACGGCAAACAAATGAACCCCTGTATGGATTGTCACGCCCTCATGTTCAAACTGGCCGGGGAGATGATGAACGAAAAAAATTTTGATTTCCTATTCAGTGGTGAGGTTCTCGGGCAACGGCCGATGTCTCAGACCAGATCATCCCTGCAGTATGTTGAGAAACATTCGGGCTTTAAAGGGTATATTTTGCGGCCGTTAAGCGCTAAAAATCTTCCGGAAACCATTCCGGAAAAGGAAGGTCTGGTAGATCGGGAACGCCTGCTGGACTTTGCGGGCCGAGGCCGCAAACCTCAAATCGCGCTGGCCAAAAAATTCGACCTCACCGATTATCCCGCTCCGGCCGGTGGCTGCCTGCTGACCGACGTCGGTTATTCCAGACGTCTAAAAGATCTGTTTGCCCATCAGGATGAGTGCACCGAGGAAGAACTGCACCTTTTAAAATACGGCCGCCATTTTCGCTTGAATCCGGACACGAAACTGATTGTGGGGCGCACTCAGAAAGACAATGAAAATATATTGAAATATCACAATCGGCAAACCGATACGGTAATCGATGTTAGAGATCATCCCAGCCCCATCGCCTTGGTCCCCCGCGGCGGTTCAAAAGAGGTGATTTATCTGGCAAGTTCCATATGCGTCGGGTACAGCAAGGCCTCCAACCTGACCCCCATCGATGTCGTCGTGAAAACGCCTCAAAGCCAGGAGACCATCAACGTCATCGGTATCCCCACCGCTGACTTCAAGAAACTGCTAATTTAGCTATTGGGGATCAGGTATTGGGAATTGGGCACAAAGAACGGATCGGTAAGATCGATTAAGTTTTCACGTCTTTTTCATGGGCCTTTTTAATCGACCCTATCTATGCATTAAGTCTTTTCGGTAATATTTCTATTATTTCGCTAATTTCTTCGATTTTATTTTTTATTAAATTCCTCCTAATAGCTTTAAAAAGCCAACTCCTGCCCTTAAATAAAGAGCCTCTGGCGTAATAACAAAATCTTAGACGATCATTGAAATGATAACGGCCATGCCCTTCGGCAATGTTGGCAGAAATGGAATCAGCCGTTTGGACCATTTGCTTTCCAACAGTGTCTCTTGCGAAGAAACCCAGCCTGATGCATAATTGCCATATCTTGTCCGATAAATCTTCAGCCATTTAATAAGTTTCAAGATCTTCAACTTTTAATACCATTTCAATCCTCCTCTCGACTATATGTTGAAAAATATGAGATGTTGGCTGCTATCATTATGTAAATAATTTCCGATACCCAATACCTAATACCCAATAGCCAATTTGCCGGCCAACTGCCCGCAGGCTGCTGAAATATCCTGTCCTTTGCTCTGGCGAATCATGACGGTATAGTTTTTATCGATTAGAATCTTTTGAAATCGGAGAATGCGATCTTCGTTCGGTCGTTGATATTGACAACCTCCATGGGGATTGAAAGGGATGAGATTTATTTTTGAATTGATGGGCCGCAGGAGTTTGGCCAGGCGATTGGCATCTTTATCCGTGTCGTTGACATCTTTTAGCAGGACATACTCGAAGGTAATCCGCCGCCCGCCGGGCAGCGGAAATTGCTCGCAGGCCTTCAGCAGTTTTTCGATGGGAAACTTCTGATTGAGCGGCATCAAGCGGTTGCGGGTGGCGTTATCGGTGGCATTGAGCGAAACAGCAAGGTTTACCCGGGTATCGCGTCCCAGATCGGCCAGACGGGATACCAGCCCGGCAGTTGATACGGTTACCCGCCGCCCGGCAAAGCCAAGTCCCAGGCTGCTGTCGGTGATCACCGCAACGGCGTCCACCAGGTTTTTGTAATTGGCCAGGGGCTCACCCATTCCCATAAAAACCAGATTGCTCAGCGGCATCGAATCTTGCGAATCATTTTTAACATCCCTTACCTGGGAAACAATTTCCGCTTTGGTTAAATTCCGCTGAAATCCGCCAATGGCGGTTAAACAAAATCGGCAGTTCTGAGCGCAGCCCACCTGACTGGAAATACAGAGCGTATAATGATCGCGCTCCGGAATAAGGACGCTTTCAATATATTTTCCATCTT
>JBFFCW010000430.1:0-3427 GCA_041559695.1 Desulfobacterales bacterium | reverse complement strand
GGGGAAAGCCTGATTCAGCAGTGCATATTTCCATTACGCCCTTACTCCGCCGCTACATCACTCCAATGGTTGTTGACCATTTGTCTCCAGCGTCCCGATAATATCGGCGACCCTGGCAATCTTTTTCTGCGCCAGAAACATTTCGATGCCGTCAATAATATCGATGGTGGCATGCGGTTTGACAAAATTGGCAGTGCCAATCTGAACCGCAGCCGCCCCGGCGACCAAAAACTCAAGCGCATCATCTGCGGTCATGATGCCCCCGATCCCGATAACCGGGATTTGGGTCGCCTGCGCCACCTGCCAGACCATTCGCAGGGCAACGGGCTTGATCGCCGGTCCCGAAAGCCCCCCGGTGATGTTGGCGATCTTCGGTCGCCGGGTTTCAAGATCGACGGCCATACCGGTGATGGTGTTGATCAAGGAAAGCGAATCGGCACCCGCCGCTTCTGCCGCTCGGGCGATAACCGTAATATCCGTCACATTCGGCGATAATTTTACCATCAGGTGTTTGGTGGTTCTCGCACGCACCGCCTCAACCACCCGGAAGGCGGAATCCGGATCGGAGCCAAATGCCATCCCCCCGGCTTTTACATTCGGGCACGATATGTTAACTTCTACACCCGCGATGCCTTCCAGCGCTTCCAGGCGCCCTGCCAGCTCGGCATAATCCTCAATAACGGTACCATAGATATTTGTAAAAATCGGCGGCGAAAGCGTTTTTAAAAACGGCAACTTGTGGCTTGTAAAAACTTCAATGCCTACATTTTCCAGACCGATGGCATTGAGCATGCCGCAGGGCGTTTCGACAATTCGCGGCGGCGGGTTGCCTTTGGCCGGTTGCAACGAAAGCCCCTTTACAATAATAGCGCCCAAACGATTTAGATCGACGAACGCTGCGAACTCCCGCGCATAACCGAAGGTGCCGGATGCGGTTATCACCGGGTTCTGAAGTTCGACACCGCCAAGATTTACTTTTAAGTCGGGGGCTTTGCTCATTTTAGATGTTTAGAAACGATTCTCGCTCTGTATCGAAAATCAACAAATGCAAAAATGATTGTCAATTTTCATTGAATGTTTGTATAAAATATCTGCCCGGATGAGTCAACAGCCAGGTCTTTTGCATAGAAACACCTGAACACAGCAGGAAATGGAATTAACCTGATATTTTAGATGAATAATAAATCTAAAGCCGCATTGCGTAAAATCGCATTAATCGCCACTCCATGGCCCCTTTACAGTCGTCCTTCCATTCAGCTGGGCACGTTAAAGGCGTTTTTGCAGACCCGCATCCCGCAGCTGAAAATTGACGCTTTTCACTTTTACCTGTCTGTTGCGGAAGCCATCGGTTATCGACTTTACCATGAAATTTCACAGCGCTCCTGGCTGGCAGAGAGTATGTATGCTGCTCTGCTGTATCCGGAGCGCATCAAACAGGTCGAAGCCCTGTTTCGCAAAGAAGTCCCTGCAAAAACAAAATTACGGATGATCAAATTCAAAACCTTAACCCAGCGGGTCAAAAAGGCAACGGACGCGTTTATCCGCAGCCAAAATTGGTATGCTTACGGGTTGCTCGGTTTTACGATCTCGCTCTGCCAGCTGACATCCGCACTTTACGTCATAAACCGTATTAAAAAGAAATTTCCCAACCTGATAATCGTCGTCGGGGGGGCCTTAACCCCCGGAATTGCAGCGCCGGGTATTCTGAAAAAATTCCCGGCAGTAGATGTTGTCGTAAATGGCGAAGGCGAAATGCCTTTATATCACATTATTGACCATCTCAGACGAACACCGCCTGATCTGGATTTTTCAAAAGTTCACGGCGTTTTCACCCGGCTCGGTGATACGAAGCGACCCGATCGGGCTTCCCTCTCGCAGCTTAACACATTGGATGAACTACCGGCTCCGGATTACGATAATTATTTTGAACTGCTCAAAACATTTGATACCCGCAAGTCCTTCTTCCCGACCCTGCCCGTTGAAACATCAAGGGGATGCTGGTGGAAACGCGCTGCCGGATCCGCCGAAGTAACCGGATGCGCGTTCTGCAACCTGAACCTACAGTGGGACGGATATCGCAGCAAGCCGGCGTCTCAGGTGGCTGCTGAAATCGATTATTTGACGGGCCGATACCAGACACTTTCGGTGGCAATAATGGATAATGTCCTGCCGAAAAAAGAAGCCACCGTCATGTTCAGGCAAATTGCGGCGCTCGATAAAGATCTGCGCCTCTTCGGCGAAGTCAGAGCGACGACGCCATGGAGGGAATTAAAAGCCATGGGGGATTGCGGAATGCGGGAGGTGCAGATTGGCATAGAGGCCCTTAGCAGTCGTCTGCTGAAAAAGCTGCACAAGGGCACCAGCGCCATTCAGAATCTTGAAATTATGAAAAATTGCGAAGCACTTGGTATTCGAAACATTTCAAATCTAATCCTGCAGTTTCCGGGAAGTGATGAACAGGATGTGGCCGAGACATTAGAAACTCTTGAATTTGCCCTGCCGTTTTATCCGCTCAAAGCAGCCACTTTCTGGCTGGGATTGGAAAGCCCCGTGTGGCAGCATCCCCAAAAATTCGGGATCCAGGCGATGTATAATCATCCCAACTGGTCCTTTCTATTTCCTGAAGATATCCGTCGAAATTTACCGTTGATGATTCAGGCCTATCGCGGCGATCTGACGTATCAGAAAAAAATTTGGAAACCGGTTAAAAAAAAGATCTTCGATTGGAAAAAACAGTATGCCGAAATTCAAAGAGGCGCCGGTGATACAGCGCTCTTGAGTTTTAGAGACGGAAGAGATTTTATAATCATCCGCCAGAAACGATTTCGAGCCGAGCCGGCCGTTCACCGTCTGGTGGGCGGTTCCAGAGAAATCTACTTATTTTGCCAGAAGCACCGCTCAATTAAGGCCATCTGTTCAGCATTTCCGGATATATCGGACGATACCATTCTAAAGTTTTTAAGGATGATGGTAGATAAAAAGTTGATGTTTGCAGAAAAAAACAGATATTTAAGTTTGGCGGTGGCGGTGAAGTAAAAGAGCAAATTATAAATACACGTCTGCCACTTGACAGACAAACAGCTTATATGCAACTAATATGTGCCAGAAACCCTTATTGAAATTAATGACTTAATGCTTAAGTTATAATTTAAACCATGATGCTATCCTAAGAACAGCGCGCCTCAGGACGGGCGCCGATCTCAGAGATGAAGTTTTTTGACGGGGAGCGCAATCGCGTCTCAAAGAGCTTTATTCAACACGCTTATCGGCCAAATAGATTTCACATTTTACATATTCGTGTTTAAGTCTCTTTACCAGAGAAAAGTCCGTTACGTTGGACCATCGGTCACCTTAGCGAGCCGACATCATGACCGATAGATCAAAGACCATCGGGATTGAAAGAAGGAGGGGTAGATATGGGGAACAT
>JBFFCW010000429.1:0-3433 GCA_041559695.1 Desulfobacterales bacterium | reverse complement strand
CTGGTTTCCGCCAAAGGTGATCAACATCTGGCCGGAACTGCATGAATTTGAACGCATGGGATTGGTACTTGAATTCTTTTTAAAATCCGGTCAATATAAAAATCTGCAAACCTTTTCAATGCGAGGACTGCCCCGACCAAAAGACGATAAGTACTATTCCCAAATCTTGTTTTCGGATCCGGTGTATGCGGTCTGGGGATACAGCCACAAAATCAATTAAATGATGACGATAATCCAAGCTGAGGAGCCAGCCCATGTTCAAAGCAGAAGGTGAAGACAACGTCAGGGGTGAACGTCAGAGGCATAAAAATCCATCTGTAAATGGTGAGCGTTTTAAACGACAAATTGAATTTATCCTGGAAGCGGATAAGCTTAAAAACGTTTCCCGAAGAACCACGCTGCTGGATCGTTCCCGTCAGGAAAATTCAGCCGAGCACTCCTGGCATATTGCTTTAATCCTTCTGGTTTTATTCGAGTATGCGGATGAAGATAATCTGGCTCTTTTGCAGGTGCTAAAATTGCTTCTGGCACATGATCTGGTCGAAATCGATGCGGACGATACTTACTGCTACGATAAAACTGGCAGCCGGGATCAAAAAATGCGTGAAACCAAAGCCGCTGATCGAATTTTCAACATCTTACCGCCGGATCAGGCCGCTGCCTTTCGGGCCTTATGGGATGAATACGAGGATAAAGATACACCTGAATCAAAATTTGCCAATGCCCTGGATCGGCTGCAGCCGTTTTTGCACAATTATTTTACCCGCGGGCACACCTGGCAAAAGCATGGCATCCGCAAAAACCAGGTGATTGCGAGAATGCAGCCGGTCGATGACGGCTCCCATCTCCTGTGGGATTATGTCTCCAGCCTCATTGATGATGCGGTTGAGAAAGGGTATCTGAAAAAGTAATTCACATCTGAAAATTTAAGGAATTTGTTGGAATTATCTTATTCTTCAGGCTATATCTATTTGTAGCCATATGGAATAATGGAATAGTGGAATTATGGAATACTGGGTATGAGGGGTGGCAAACGACAAACCCACCATCTCAGGTTCCCTTAATTCATTATTCCATTATTCCAACATTCCAATATTCCAATTGGGGTGAACTCCCTAGCTTGAAACCTATTTAACTACGATGAACCCTGAAAAATCTGGATCCGTAATTTCGGCCAAAGGTTTAACCCGCATATACAAATTGGGTGACAGCGAGGTCATCGGAATCAATCAGGTTGATATTGAAATCGCGGGGGGTGAGCTGGCGGTGCTCAAGGGCAACAGCGGTTCCGGTAAAAGTACCTTGCTTTCATTGCTGGCAGGCCTGGATCGGCCTTCCCGGGGCGAACTGATGGTTGCCCGCCATGATTTGAACAAGACATCGGACAGCCAATTGACCCACTTTCGCCGGGAGGTTGTCGGCATGATTTTTCAGTCTTTTAATTTGCTGCCGACCTTAACTGCCCTTGAAAACATTTGTCTGCCGGCTCTCCTGGCCGGCAAATCGTTTGCTGAAAGTCGGACCAAAGCCGTGGCGCTTCTCGAATGGTTAGGGCTTGATGGGCGTTTAAATCACCTGCCGGCACAACTTTCCGGCGGAGAGATGCAACGCACCGCCATTGCCAGAGCCCTCATCAATGATCCGGCGATTATTTTGGCCGATGAGCCCACCGGAAATCTTGATAGCCGCAACGGACAAATCGTTATTGACCTGCTGGCTGAGCTGAATCGAAAATGGAATCGCACTGTAGTGATTGCTACCCACAGCACCCTTGCTGATGAAAAGGCTACAGTCAAGATTGGTCTAAAAGACGGTATGATTACGGATCCCCCATGAGAAAGCTCTTTTTTTTCTTGCGCCTCTTTATCTGGTTCAGCCTGCGGGATATGCGCAAACACATGGGGCGGGCTGCCACGGTGCTTTTAGGGATTGCACTGGGTGCGGCCGTTTTTAGCAGTGTGCGTCTTTCGGTTAATGCTTCCCTGGCTTCATTTACCAGCAGCATGGATCTAATTGCAGGTCAGGCCGATTATGTTTTAACCCGGCCCGGTGGGCATGTGCCTGAAAATCTGATCACCCAGCTGTGGAAACATCGGGCAATCCAAAACGTATCCCCGGTTTTGTCCACTTATACCCGCAGTGCTCACAACGGCTCAGAACCTTTTCTTCTGATCGGGTTTGATCCTATCTTGGATCGCCCGTTGCGCTGCTGGCAGGTTGCCCCGACAACGGACCCAAAAGCCGTTGTATGGTTTGATCTGTTAAAAGAACCCTACACGATAATTTTAAGCGAACCGCTGACGCGCTTGCTCAATCGGGAGCCGGGGGATCGGTTGCTTCTCGAACATGTCCGCCAAAGATCAAACTTTAAAATCATCGGGAAACTGCAGCCGCAAGGTCTTGCGCTGGCCGAAGGGGGCCGGATCGCGCTAACCGATATTGCCACTTTTCAGGAATTCACCGGACTTTTTGGTAAGGTGGATCGAATCGATTTGAAGCTGAAACCCTTTGCCACCGCACGGGATCTGGCGGATATCCGTCAAATGCTGCCTGAAAGTGTTCAACTGAATCCGCCCACCGCCACGCGCGAAAGCGGGCAGATGATGATCAGAGCTTACCAGCTCAATCTTTCCATTTTAAGCTTTGCTTCTTTGTTTGTGGGAATGTTCCTTGTCTACAGTCTGGTGGCCCTCAATGCGGCTTCCCGTCGTCATGAATTGGCGATTTTACGGTCCACCGGTGCCTCTGCCCACCACGTTTTTTTTATCTTTTTGGCGGAGGGCGCTTTTCTGGGGATCGCCGGCTGGCTGGCGGCCATCCCCCTTGGCAATTTCTTGATTAAATATTTGCTGCACGGTGTGAGTCAAACCATCTCCACCCTTTTTGTGCGCGTGCGGGTGGAGGAGCTTTCGCTGAGTGTCTTTGAAATTAGTTTCAGTTTTGTTGTCACCGTCGGCATCTCAATTTTAGCGGCATATCAACCCGCCCGTGAGGCAATGCGGGTACCCCCTAAAGAAGCGCTGGAGATTTCTCAGCTGGGTATGCGGCCCCAAAAATCACCTCGACAGCTTGCCCTTGGAGGACTTGTCTGTATCCTGTTGGTGTTGCCCTTATCCCGGCTTCCGGCAGTTCTGGATATGCCGCTGCCCGGCTATTTGGCTATTTTGTTGCTCTTTGTCGGTTTTTCGCTGCTGGCACCCTGGGCCCTTCAAAGAATCAGCCATCGTTTTTCATCCGTGCTGCTGCGGCGCGCTGGCATACCGGCTTACCTCGCCAGCCGCTATGTTAGAGACAGCGGGACGCGCACAGCGGTCTCGGTCGGCGCCCTGATTACCGCTGTGGCCCTATTTGCAGCGCTGGTGGTTATGATTTACAGCTTTCGCCAGACAGTGGAATACTGGACCTACGAGACCATCAAAGGGGACTTATTCTT
>JBFFCW010000428.1:0-3438 GCA_041559695.1 Desulfobacterales bacterium | reverse complement strand
TTCTTTAGAAGATTCCCTGAAGCAGATGGCTTAGCAGCCGGATCGATAGCATATTCGCGGCCATTCCTGAGACCGGGGTATAAATCAACAGATTCCAGATGGTTGTGGCGCGCAAGTTGGATAGATCATTGCTCACAGCCCCTCAGAAGCTTACGTGGGAGGATCACCATGCCGCTTTCTTCTTGTTACCTATTTGGTCGTCTTTCTAAACCTCAGCTTGAACGCGTTCTTGCCATTTCCCGGGAGCAAAAGATCCCAAAAGGCAAGTGGCTTTTTCGCGAGGATGAGGAAGCCCAGCACTTTTACCTCATCACCGAGGGGGCCATCGAGCTTTTGACCGTTGTCGATGAGCACATCGAAATTCCCATCGCCATGGTCAGAACCAAAAACGGCTGCATCGGCCTCGGTGCGCTGGTCCCACCCTTTCGTTACAGCCTCTCCGCCCGTGCGGCCCAGGACAGCAATTTGCTTGTTTTCAAGCGCGCTGATTTAGAGGCCCTCAAGCGGGATGACCCCGGACTTGTCTGCATCATCATGAACAACCTTGCCCAGAAACTGCTGGAACGCCTCAAAGAAACCCGGAAAGAAGTGAAGATCCACTTCATGAACCTCGTCCGCTCGGCGGCATTTTAACTGTTATGAACAAAATGGATCATCAGGCAGAGGTGAAACGGCTGCAGGATGCTTTAAAGCAGTCGGAGCACGTTCAAACCGAACTGGACCGGCGCGTTTTTTACTTAAAGACCCTTTATGATGTCAGCAAAGATATTTTCAGCAGCGTTGAATCCGAAAAAATTCTAAGAAGCTTTCTGCTCATGGCCATGGGCAACTTCGGGGTCACCCAGGGGTTCATTCTGGGCATAAACTCGCCTGACAGAGGCATCCGGCACTTTGTCGAGGTCGGCCTTGAAGAAGACGAGGTGGCCGGGTTAAAAAGCGGCATCGAGCAGCTCGTGAAAAATGATGCCTTTGCGGAATCAATTGATAAAGCCGCAAAGCCGATGCTGCAGGATTTTTTACCGCCGTCACTGGATTTTATCCAGGGCTTTACGGTCGGGGCTGATTCGCCGGGTATTTTCGGCCTGGGGGCCAAGCTGATCGGCGAACCGTATAATGAAAACGATAAGGAATTGCTCGATACCCTGGTGAACAACCTGATCGTGGCCTTAAAAAATGCGCGCTCGTTTGAAGAGATTAAAACGCTCAACCGCAATCTGGCGGCCAAAAACGTTGAACTTAAAAAGGCGCTCAAAGAGCTCAAGGCCGCCATGCGAAAGGTTGAAATTTTAGAAGGCATCAAGGCGGATCTGTGTAAATTTGTGCCCAATACGGTTACCCGCATGATTGAAAAATCTCCCACCGCCGACATCCAGGAGGCCAGAGAGCGGGACATTTCGGTTCTGTTTCTGGATATCGAAGGATATACGAAAATTACTGAAAACGTCGGCGCCACCGAAGTCAATGCACTGGTCGAAAGATATTTTTCCGTCTTTATGGATGCCATTTTTGAAAACAACGGAGATGTGGTCGAAACCGCCGGAGATGGCCTGATGGTTCTATTCCTGACCGAGGACGATGCGGTCCACGCCCTTGAGGCGGTCAGGGCCGCACAGACCATCAGGGAAAAGGCCTGTCTGATTAACGATGGTTTCGGCCTCGACTCCAAGCCCCTTGTCCCCCTGGTTATTAACATCGGCATTTGCTCGGGGCAGGCGTTTGTGGGCGCCGCCAAATTCGAAAGCTATACCGGCTCGCGCTGGGCATACACCTCTCACGGCAACACCACCAACATTGCCGCTCGAATCTGCGGCAAGGCTACCGGGGGCCAGATACTTGCTTCCCGTTCAACCGTCGAACGCGTCACAGAAAAGTTTTCCTTCGAACACCTGGGCGCTTTTGCCCTCAAGAATTTGTCGGAGGAGGTCGAAATATTCGCCTTAAAAGATTAGAGAGACTGTCTAAAAAACCCGCAAACCTGATAAAGCCCTCCCCCTTGATCCCCTCTCCATCCACGCCTGAGGCGGATCTTCGACAAGGGAGGGGAAACTTGTTATTGAACAGACTGTAGAACATCTTAATTTTAGGTTTCCCTTCTTCGCCTTATAGACTGCGAAGGACAAGCAGGTGATCCGCCGCAGGCGGATCAGGTGTCAGTTGTCGTCGCGCATTTTTGATTTACAAATACCTGGGGGTTGAGGAGTAAATCTGTCCCAACATGTCATTCCCGCGAAGGCGGGAATCCAGAAATGTTTGCTGAAAAGGCTGCCCAAATAACTAAAATTGTGGGAGCGGCATCGACTCGGCCGAGCTCGCCGCGGGCTTGCCGCGATAGTTGAAAGGGCACGGTAACAATAGTATTGACACGGTTCATTTACTTCTTTATGATATCTTCGTTGTCGATCAAAGTTAGATGACGGGCTGAAGATCGGGAACCAGTTGCATAGATCAGAATTAGAGGAGCTCGTTGAGGATTTGAGTGATAAAACTATAGAAGTCAACCTGGCAAACCAGCTTGGCTATGAGCGGGTTGCCATGGCGTGTTCGGCCTCTTTTGCTCGGATGATGGGTTTGCCGCCCGAGCGCATCGAAGACTTAAAGACGATGGTGTCCGAGGCGGCTATCAATGCCATGGAGCACGGCAACAAGGGGCGCTCGGATGCCCGGGTGACCGTTTCGCTGAATTGCCGGGACAATGTCATCAATGTCGCGGTGATGGACGAAGGCGACGGCATCA
Organism: Desulfobacterales bacterium; assembly: GCA_041559695.1. GTDB lineage: Bacteria > Desulfobacterota > Desulfobacteria > Desulfobacterales > JAHEIW01 > JAHEIW01. The sequence goes on along the minus strand of JBFFCW010000428.1, from coordinate 704 downwards.
AGGAGTTCCCGCCCAAGCCCGACATCGAAAAAATCATTGAGGATTTGGAATCGCCAATAGGCTTTGGTTTGTTTTTGATCAGCCAGCTTGCCGATCAGGTTGAATTCAACGAAGTGACCGACATCGGCCATGTGGTCAAGATGGCCATCAAGATGGATTCGTAAAGACGCCTTAAGGGAACCGCATGCAGCAGCACAGCAACCAAATTAATATGGAGCAACGCGGCGCTATCACCCTGTTTGACATCCGGGGCGATCTTACGTCTTTTTCTGAGCCCTTCCTGAGCGAAGCCTACCAGAACGCAAACGAACAAGGGGCCGCTAAAATCCTTTTAAAGATCGAAAAGGAAGCCTACATCAACAGCGGCGGGATTGCGGCGCTGATTCAGATTCTGGCGCAGAGCAAACGCAACAACCAGAACATCGGGATCACCGGCGTTTCAGATCATTTTAAAAAAATCTTTAGCATGGTGGGAATCACCCGGTTTGCCGATATCCATGAAACCGTGGAAAATGCCATTGAAGTGATGTCCTGATTCTGTTTTTTAAATAATTTCTTTCCTCGCATTTTTTTGCTTGTCGCCTAATATCATCTACCGCGCAAACCTATACTCCCCACCACGGAAATACGGCTAAAATTTTATTGACAAATTATACTTTATTGTTTTATACCACATTGTAGCATAATGCACTTTGCAGAAATTT
>JBFFCW010000427.1:0-3452 GCA_041559695.1 Desulfobacterales bacterium | reverse complement strand
CATGACCGTCGTTGAAGCCCTCAGCCATTTAGCCCAAAAAGAAAGGCTGTATTTTATCCATCAGACCGGCGCGGCCGACGAACAAACGGTAAACGCCGCCTATCAGCGCCTGGGCATTGCGGCCAGAGTTCAATCATTTTTCAGGCATATGGCCCCGCTGTACAAACAGGCCGATTTGATTATATGCCGGGCCGGCGCCACGACGGTGGCCGAGGTAACGGCTCTGGGAAAAGCGGTCGTTTTTATCCCTTTCCCTTTTGCAGCGGATAACCATCAGGCGCTAAATGCCGATACGCTGGCCCGGGAAGGCGCTGCGGAAATGATACTGGAAAAAGATCTCAATGCCGTGGATTTGGCGCAAAAAATCGAATATTTCGCATCACACCCGCAAGCCCTTGAAGCCATGGCAGCAAAGGCCGGTCAACTGGGGCACCCGGCTGCGGCTCAAGCCATCGTCGATGACTGTTACAATTTGCTGGGTATTGGTTAGTTAATACCATGATGAACGCCTAAAATAATATAAATTCGAAATCCGAAACTCGAAATTCGAAACAAATCTGAAATGCGAATATTTCAATGTTCAAAACATAGAATAAGGCCGATTAAACACTGCTCAGGATTGTGTGTTTTTGTCATTTGGATTTCGAAAATTGAGAATTTGTTTCGGCCAATTTTATAAAATCAGGCGATATTCGAGTTTCGGATTTAACTTTGCTTTCGTAAAGAATAGTCGAAATACCATTAACTAGAAATGGCACTATCAACCAGAGAATTATAAATTGTATCTGAAGAAATACCATATTCATTTTGTCGGCATCGGCGGCATCGGTATGAGCGGAATTGCCGAATTACTGCTGAACCTGGGCTACAAGGTGACGGGTTCGGATCTAAAAAGTTCGGACATTACCGACCGCCTGAAAACCCTGGGCGGCACCCTATTTAACGGACACGCTGCTGAAAATATCAAAGGGGCCGACGTGGTGGTGGTTTCCTCGGCCATCGATCCGGAAAACCCGGAAGTCCGGGCAGCCGGGCAAGCATCCATCCCGGTGATCCCGCGTGCTGAAATGCTGGCCGAGCTGATGCGCTTAAAATACAGCATCGCGATTGCCGGTGCCCACGGCAAAACTTCCACCACCTCGATTGTGGCTTCGGTACTGGCCCAAGGCGGACTGGATCCCACGGTGGTCATCGGGGGAAAACTAAAAAGCATCGGCTCCAATGCCGTTCTGGGAGAGGGCGAGTTTATCGTCGCCGAAGCCGATGAAAGCGATGGTTCCTTTTTAAAATTTTCACCCACCATTGCCGTGGTGACCAATATCGACAAAGAACACCTGGACTTCTACGCCGACCTGGATGCCATCAAAACCGCCTTTTTAAACTTTCTGGATCGCATCCCCTTTTACGGTCTGGCGGTTTTATGCCTGGACAATGAACCGATTCAGGATCTGATTCCGCGCATAAAAAAGCGCTACACCACTTACGGCATGACCTCGCAGGCCGATTTCCAGATTCGGGACGTGGAATTCGGGCAGCAAAAAAGCCGCTTTGATATTTATCACCGCGGCAAAAAAATGGGGAAGATCAATCTGAATCTGCCCGGAATACACAATGTCTATAATGCAACGGCCAGTATTGCTGTGGGCGTGGAGCTGAATATTGCCTTTGATCAGATTAAAAAAGCGCTGGAAACCGTTGAAGGCGTTCAACGCCGTCTGGAAATCAAAGGAGAGTCCTGCGGCGTCACCGTCATCGATGACTACGGGCACCATCCCACCGAGGTCAAGGTGACGTTGGAGACGATTGAAGAAAACTGGCAGAATCGACGCAAGGTGGTTGTATTTCAACCCCACCGCTACAGCCGAACCCAAGCGCTGTTTGATGAGTTCAGCCGGGCATTTTACCAATCAGACGTTCTGGTGGTGCTGCCGATATATGCCGCCAGCGAAAAGAAAATAGAAGGCGTGACCTCGCAAAAGCTCTGTGAGGAAATTAAGGCCCACGGCCATAAGGAGGTTATATACGCTGATGGGTTTAAAGCCGCCCTTTCCCATTTAAAACAAATCCTGCAGCCCGGCGATGTGCTGTTGACGCTGGGTGCCGGAGATGTGTGGAAGGTGGGCGATATGTTTCTCAACAAAAAATAGATGGAATAATGGAATAGAGGAAGGATGGAATGTTGGGTTTAAAGGAAATAATCGATTTTAAATTGTATGATCAAGACGAATTTTTGCATTTACCCAATATTGCAATATTCCAGACCCATTTCTCCAATATTCCAGTATTCCAGTATTCCATTAGGGGCGAAGCCCCTAATTTGATGGGGTGACTCGTGGGACGACGGAAAAAGCCGCGTAAAAACTACCGTAAAGGCACTAAAAAAAAGCGACAGTTCGCTTTTTTGCGCCGTCTGGCAACCGCTTTTTATGTCATTGCCGGTGTTGGCGCATTGCTGATCACCAGCGGTTTATTTGTTTTCGTTCATGATGCCATCACGCAGTGTGATTATTTCAAAGCGAAAAGCTTGAAAATAGAGGGTGTGCAACGGTTGAGCCCAAGTCAGATCATCGAAGCGGCCCGGGTGAAAAAAGGCATGAATGTTCTGGACGTCAATCTGGCAATGGCCAGAAAGCGGTTGCTGGCGCAACCCTGGATTGCAGATGCCGAAATCCGGCGTGAGATCCCTGCCGGGCTTCATATCAAAGTTCAGGAACATTCCCCGCTGGCAATTATCGATCTGGGCCGCAAATTCCTCTTAAATGAAAACGGCCGGGTCTTTAAAGAATGGACCGATACGGATCCTGCCAATTTGCCCCTGGTCAGCGGACTGGCGCTAAGTGATATTCGTGTTCACGGCGAAACCGCCGCGCCACCATCGCTGAAGGGCAGGAACCCATCGCAATTGGAACACCCGCAAAACGATCCGTTTGAAGCGGTCATGCAGGTGCTGAGGCTGGGCAGGCAAACCCGCAGTATCCTGTCCAACGGGAATATCAGGCAAATTAAGGTGGATCGGGAAATCGGTATTACCCTTGTGGCCTTTAAGCAAATGAAAACCATTGTGCTGGGGTATTACAACTACCCGCTTAAATTCAATATGCTCAAAGATATCCTGTCGCATGGCAAGCGCAGGCGAAGTTTCCCGGAATTCGATCGCATTGATCTCAACAATGTAAACCGCATTGTTGTCAACCCCGTCACGAAGATCCCCACCGGGGATCACAAGGAGGTATAACATGCAGGGAGAGGTTATTGTCGGCCTTGATATCGGAACAACAAAGATATGTTCAGTCGTCGGCGAGGTGTCCGGCGATAAGACCAACATCATCGGCATTGGCACGAATCCCTCAATCGGCCTGCGAAAAGGCGTGGTGGTCAATATTGAATCGACCGTCGAATCCATAAAAAAGGCGGTGGAGGAAGCCGAACTGATGGCCGGCTGTGAGATCTCT
>JBFFCW010000426.1:0-3487 GCA_041559695.1 Desulfobacterales bacterium | reverse complement strand
TTCGATGCCAACAAAAATATCAATAAAAAGCTCAATGAAATCGGAGCAATGGTTGCCGAGGTCAGCATTGAGCACAGCTATCCGCATTGCTGGCGCTGTAAGCAGGCGGTTATTTTCCGGGCAACGCCGCAATGGTTCATTTCAATGGATAAAACCGACCTGCGCCGGAATTCACTGACGTCCATCGACACGGTCAACTGGATCCCGCAATGGGGCCGAGATCGGATTTACGGTATGATTGAAAATCGCCCGGACTGGTGTGTTTCCCGACAACGGGCCTGGGGGGTTCCCATCGCTGTTTTTTATTGCGAAGACTGTGAAGCAATTCTGCTGGATCAAAATATTATGGAGAGGGTCTACTCTGAATTTGAACAGCACGGAGCGGATATCTGGTTTGAAAAAGATATTTCTTATTTTCTTGAGGATGACCTTAAGTGTTCATCGTGCGGCAGCAAAAATTTTGTTAAGGAGAATGATATTCTTGACGTCTGGTTTGACTCAGGGGTGAGCCATGCAGCGGTGCTGGAACCCAGAGAAGACCTGCGATGGCCGGCGGATCTGTATCTGGAGGGTAGTGATCAGCACCGGGGGTGGTTCCACAGCGCACTTCTGACAGCGGTCGGTACCCGCAAACAGGCGCCTTACAAGGCGGTGTTAACCCACGGCTTTGTTGTCGACGCCGATAGCAGAAAGATGTCCAAGTCGCTGGGCAATGTCATCGCTCCCAGTGAGGTGATTGACAAATACGGCGCGGAGATTTTACGGTTATGGGTATCGGCAACAGATTACAGAGAAGATATTCGTATTTCAGAAAATATTCTAAAGCAGCTAAGCGATGCGTATCGTCGAATCCGGAACACCAGCCGGTTTATGCTGGGCAATTTGTTCGACTTCGATCCGGCTGTCGATGAAATTTCGTACGATGCCATGCCGGAGGTAGACCGGTTTGCGCTTCACAAGCTTCAGGGCATGATCGAAAAAACGCTTAAAGCCTATGATGAGTATGAGTATCATCTTATCTATCATGCGCTTCACAATTATTGCACACTTGACCTGTCTGCGTTTTATCTAGACATTCTCAAAGACCGGCTATATACCTCACCGCCGAAATCAGATGCCCGCAAGAGCGCCCAGACGGTTATGTATTTTTTGCTGGACTCCCTGGCACGGATAATGGCGCCGCTTCTTCCTTTTACCGCCGAGGAAATCTGGGAGTATATGCCGGCACACAGCGAGAAGACGTCAAGTGTCCACATTGCCTCGCTGCCTGAGGTAAGCAGCCAATGGAAAGATGTGGACCTGGCTCAAAAATGGGAGACAATTTTGAGCGTACGGGCAGAGGCCACCAAGGCCTTGGAAGAAGCCCGGGCCGCGAAGCAAATCGGGCACCCGCTTGATGCAGCGGTTACTATCTCTGCAAGGGAAGGCTTATACGACCTCCTGCAACCGTATGCTGAAGATTTAAGATTTATATTTATCGTCTCAAGCGTTTCACTGCTTAAAGATAAAAAACTTGACGGCAGCTTTAAAAGCGAGAAACTTGAGGGATTATCGATTAAGATCGATGCCGCCTCCGGTAAAAAGTGTGAGCGCTGCTGGATTCATGAATTATCCGTCGGTTCGGATAACGAGCATCCAACCATCTGTAAGCGCTGCCAGAACGCGCTGGCGGAGATGTCATAGGTTCAGGGCTCAGCGGTTCAAAGGTTCAAGGATTTGTTAGATTAGTTTTATTTGTCTCATTGGTTGAATTGGTTGGCTTAAACCGAACCAATTGAACGAATTAAACCCATCAAACCAATTAAACAAAAGAATGCTAAAGAACAAATACATAAAGCTGGTGGTTATCGCCGGGGCTGTTATTTTGCTGGACCAGTTCACCAAAGAGCTGATTCTGCGTTACCTGCCATTTAATAATAACATATCCGTAATAGATGGTTTCTTTAACATCACCCACATCCACAATCCAGGCGGAGCCTTTGGGTTGATGGCCAATCTGAGTCCGGTCCTTCGAAGCATTATTTTTCTTTTTATATCTTCGCTGGCAGTCGGCTTGATTTTTTATTTTTATAAAAAAACACCGGCGCAATATTCATGGCTGGCTGCGGCATTTGCACTGATTTTTGGTGGTGCCATTGGTAACCTGATCGATCGGATTCGTTTTGGAATCGTGATCGATTTTCTTGATTTTTATATCGGCAACCTGCATTGGCCGGCATTCAATATTGCCGACAGTGCGATCTCCATTGGAATTGGTATATTCTTATACCACCTGATATTCAAAAAAATGCCGGAATAAAAAAAGGTCAGAGGCCAGAGGATTGAGGTCAGAGGCAAATAAAAGGATTGCCTCAAACCTAAAGCGCAGCGCTCCCTGATCCCCGCCCTTTGCGGGGCGATCCGCCAACGCTTTGCGCTTCCTCTGGGTGTAACTATTCTTACTTTAGCCAATCATAAAGCTTTATATTTGTCCCAGCGAATAAGATGCCTGAAATTAGTCATAAATTACTTAAAAAATATTTAAAGGACTTAAAAAGCGATCCTGCCAAAGAATTCGCTGCGGTGTATTTACTTTTTGGCGAAGAGTTGCTGGTAAAAAATGCCTTTGACGAGCTTCTGGATGCATTGCTTCCGGCAGGCAACCGAAGCGCAAATTACGATCCTGTGGAAGGCGCCACTGAAAACGTCTATGACGTAATCGAAAGCGCCAACACGTTTTCGCTTTTGCCCGGAACCAAGGTGGTTACAATGCGGGAATCAAGAATATTTTATACCAGAGATGATAAACGCCGCCTGCTGGATAATACAAAGAAAGCGTACGATGGCGATGACATAAAGAAGGCTGCAAAATACTTCTTAAGCCTAATGAGTAATTTAAACCTGTCATTTGAAGATGTTGATCGTTCTAACAGATCTAAAACCTTGAAGACTGCATCTGATTTGATACCGATGGATGACTGGCTGGACGACGTGATCGGGTACTGTCAGGAAAATGAGTTGGGCATACCGGAACCTTCGGATCAGGCGGGTGCCCTTCAAAAAGCGATAGAGAAAGGTTTTCCGCTAAATAATCATTTAGTTATCACCACCGACGTTGTTGATAAACGACGTGGCCTGTATAAAGCAATATCCAAACAGGGCGTGGCAATTGATTGCACGGTTCCCAAAGGCGATCGTCGGGTGGATAAAATGGCGCAGGAAGATATTCTCGTTCAAAAAATGACCGAAATCCTCAAACCGAGCAACAAAGAAATGGACAAAGGTGCTTACCTGGCACTGTTGGATATGACCGGCTTCGATCTGCGAACATTTTGCGGCAGTCTTGAAAAGCTCATCGACTATGTCGGTAAGCGAAATACAATTACGGTTGAAGATGTTGAAGCGGTTTTGAAACGCACCAAAAAAGACCCGATTTATGACTTTACGAACGCCGTTGCGGACCGGCAGATTGAAAAGGTTCTCTTTTTTTTAAACTCTCTGCTTGCAG
>JBFFCW010000425.1:0-3490 GCA_041559695.1 Desulfobacterales bacterium | reverse complement strand
CGATTTGAGCCCTGTCAATTTGATTGATCTTTTTCATAATTTCTTCAACGGGCATATATAGCGATTCATAATCGCCGTAGGCCGAGCTGTCGGTGGGCATAAGCTCGATAAAGCGCACATGGTAAGGCTTATCCAGGGTTAACCGGGCCAGGTCTTCGATTTCATCATCATTTATCCCCCGCATCACCACGGTGTTAATCTTGATGGGGTTCATTCCGATCTGCTCGGCGCGTCTGATGCCGGCCAGCACGTGGGGCAGCCAATCGTATCCGGTTATCTTTTCAAACCGTTTTGGCCTTAAGGTGTCCAGGCTGATATTGATTCTGCGGACGCCGGCCTTAAATAAGGGCTCGGCCATTTCCTCCAAAAATATTCCATTGGTCGTCAGAGCCAGGCTTTTTAAACCGTCAAGTTCTGAAAGCATACGGCAGAATTCTACCAATCCTTTTCTAACCAGCGGTTCGCCACCGGTGATCCGGATTTTGGTAATGCCGGAATACGCGGCTGCTTGCGCGACTCTCCGTATCTCTTCGTAAGAGAGAATTTCAGAACGGGAAAGATGGCCGCGACCGGAGAACGGTGTACAGTAATAGCATTTGAGGTTGCAGTGATCGGTGATGGATATGCGCAGGTAATCGATTTTCCGTCCGTAAGAATCAACAAGCTTCATGGTGTTTCAGCTCCAATTTCATTATCAGGTTCATCGTAAAAAGGGTCTCACGCAAAGCCGCATTATCAGGTTTGCCGGTTTGCCAGTTGAGCCGGTTGAGCCTTTTAAAAAAGAAATACGAGCATATATAATTTTTAACGGGGAAACGGGCCAACGGGCTCAACCCAGCATGACGCGAGTGTTTTAAACCGTTTCTACTTGCCGAATGGGCAGTGCGGATAAACACATTCCTCACAATTCTTGCACAGCCCGCCATGGCCTAAAAAAGCAAGCTCGGCCTTGCCGATTTTTTCACCGGCTAAAATCCGCGGCAGTATCAGGTCCAGCACGGTAATGCGGTGAAACAGACCGCAGGCCGGCACCCCGAGCAGCGGCACATCCCCCACATAAGCCACCAGAAACATGGCGCCGGGCAGGACCGAGGCCCCGTAGTGCATCTCGCCGGCACCGGCGGCGCGGATTCCCTGGCGGGTGACATCGTCAGGGTCCACGCTCATGCCGCCGCTGAGCATCATCAAGTTACAGCCCCTGTCCAGATGGGAGCGAATGGCTGCGCGGATCAGTTCGGCGTCATCCGGAGCATAGGTCACTTCAGACACTTCCGAACCCAGGGCGCTGACCTTTTCGCTGAGAATCGGTGCAAAACGGTCTTCGATCAGGCCGTGGTAAACTTCGTTGCCGGTAATCACCAGGCCCACTTTTGCTTTTCGGATGGGCCGGATTGCAAGCACCGCACCGTTCTGGCGGGCAATGGCGGCGGCGCGTTGGATGGGTGCGCGTTTCATTATCAGCGGAATGGCGCGGGTGGCGGCGACCAGCTCCCCCTTTTTGACAAGGGTGTGATTGTGAAGGCTGGCGCACATGACCTCATCGACCATGTTAAAGGCAGCCAGCGCGGCGGTGTCAACCGCAAACAGACCGTCTGCTCCCGCCAGCAGTTTGATTTTCCCTTCCCGCGGTTCGTTCTTCCAGACAATGCCGTCACCGGCCAGCGCATCGGCTAAAATGGCGGCTGCCTGATCCTCATGAATTTCATCTTCATCGAGGTCGATGACGTAGAGATGGTTTTTTCCCATTTTCTGAAGACGGCAGAGATCTTCGTTGCAGACCGTGTGTCCTTTGTGAAAGGCTGCGCCTTTGAATTCTCCTGGACGAATTTCGGTCATGTCATGGGCCAGCTGGCTTCCCACCGCTTCTTCTAATTTAATTTTTTTAAGCATGACTTAACTCCAAATAATTGCGCAAGGGCGGTTGAAATGAAAAGTGAAAATCTCACCACGAAAGCACGAATAGGCTGGAACACGAAAACTAATAATTTCGGGCCTTCAAATTTCGTGTTTTCGGGGTTAAAAAATATGCTACCTTCCATGGTTGAGTCACTTTAGAAAAGACCTAATGGCAATTCGCTTCCGTCATCTTTGCGTCTTTGCGGCTCTGGTTGAGGCTGCTTTCCGGTTTCCAGTTCATGTCCGGCCAGGTCACTTCCGCCGCGCTGGTAAAATAGCTTTCCTGTGCGCAGGGTTTGCAGAGAACCGCGCCATCTTGAATGACCTCTCTTTGGTCGCGCACCACCTGACCGCAGCGGCTGCAGGAGGTCTTGCAGCGGGTGGGTCCGGGCAGATCGCATTCGTTTATCGTCACCCTGACCTGCTGCACCCGAAAAAGCACGCTGTCGGGCATGCGTTTGTAAGCTTCCAACTGTTGGGGGTATTTTTCGGCAATTTCCGGCGCATAGGCGTTTGCCAGGCTGCGCGCCGCTTCGGTGGAGACCACCCGAAAGGCCTTACCGGTTTCCAGATTGACAAAAGTGGCGGCCATAATGCCGTAGTCCATAAATTTTAACGAACGCCGCCCCAGCTTGACGCCGGTCACATGGGCGACCGCATCGGCGGTACAGCGGTCCATCTCCACATAGACAATCAGCTTTTTAATCTGGTCGTGGCGCCTGGGCTCGTCGAGCCCGATCAGCCGGCATCCCAGCATGGCCATGCGGACGCCGACCACCTGCCCGGGGCAAAGGTGCCCGTGGGCGTCGGCTGCGCTTTCCAGCAGCACTTCAAAAGCATCCATGGTCAGTTTTGTCCTTTCTCTAACAGGTTTCAGGTGTCGGGTGTCAGATTTGATCGGGCTGAAACTCCTCTGGGCCGGATACGGAACAGTGAAACCTGACACCTGAACACTTGGGCCACAAGGTGGCATATGTTAAAATTAACATAACTTAAGGTAAAAAAAATTGGACTGAGATCCGGGGCTTATCGACTAATCAGGCAGCCTCCAATTATTGCATAATAGCTTGAGGCGTTTACGTCCTTGACCTATGTCAAGAATGTTTTCGGTTTTACGACACCGATTTGTTTGGGTGACTAAGCGCCTTCGAGTACTTCATTCACCCAGCCCATGGCCGCAATCATGTTCGGAAAACCAATGGTTGTCAATGATAATAAAACGACATGGGCAATTTCTTCCGGGCTGGCGCCGGATTCCAGCGCCTTGCGGGTTTGCGACATCACCGCTCCGCGGGAATTGGCGCCGATGGCAATGCCCAGGTTGACGAGGTCCTGGTATTTTTTCTCGAGCGGCCCGGACTCGCGACAGGTCTTGCCTAACTGTTGATAATCTTTCAATACTTCCGGGAATTTCGACGAGAACTTTTCATAAATTTTGGGAAGATACATGATCGCTCCTTTTTGAAAAATTTCGAAACAAAATCCTCATTACACTCGGAGCGAATTTATTTCAACGTGTTTTTCTGAATTAAGCTGACTTGAAACAGAATCAAGAAGGGAGCAAACGATCTTGTAATTCTCTTTCAAAAAGGCT
>JBFFCW010000424.1:0-3499 GCA_041559695.1 Desulfobacterales bacterium | reverse complement strand
AACGAACAAATGCTCAACAAAGTAACGTATAAACCAATATGATATCTCTTTTCCTGCATAAAAATATCGCCTTTTTTAATCCAAGTAAATGCCCCTTTGCCCCTGATCCCTGCCCTTTCCTCTTTGCTCTTTCCTCTTTTCTTTATTATTCTTTTTCTGTCCCCTACCCCCCTATTTCTTGTCAGGCAGACTTGTCGGGTCGTCTTGTCCGTCGAAGCTTGAAAAGCGAAGACGGAAGCTCGCAGAGCGAAGACTGATAATCGAGAATCAAGGTTTGGTCCCAGGCCTCTCCTTACCTCAAGGGAAAATTTGCCCCTCAACTGATCCAGTTCCCTATTCTCACGAGCGATGCAATTATTGAAAATTCTGCACGAACGTCCCCTACGATGGGGAGTTGCAGATAACGCCACCTAAAACCCGAAACTCAGCCTGCCTAAAACATCATAAGCGCCTTGTCCCTTGAGTTTAAGAACAACCCCTTCACCGGAGGAGACCCCTTCTTCGGAAATTTCTAAGATAGTTACAAAATGCGTGACCAATATGATTAACTCGCCATTTGCAGGAAGATTCGCGATAAAAGACATCAACGCCCTGATGTTGGGTTCCCGATCCTGGGGGAGTTCATAGAAAGAGTTCAGGGCCGGCAGCTCCGCAACAGTTCCCAGATCCAACAGCCTTGCCGTTTCCAAGCAGCGGCACCACTGGCTGGAATAGACGTTGGCGGCATTGATTCCTTTTGAGCGAAGCCAGTCTCCGATGTCTCGGGCCTGGGTGCGGCCCCGTTTGTCCAGATTGCGCTGGGTGGCACAGTCTCTAATTTTAAAATGCGCCGGATCGCCGGTTCCGGGAGCATAGGCATGGCGGATCATCAGAATGTGTCCGCCGGACTTCATTTGTTCGATCAGATCACCCGGGTCCGCTTGGCTGTTGGTTACGGCAAGCGCCATCAACCCTAAAAAGCTGAATATGCAAACTTTAAGCAAACGCATCATTTCCTCTTGTCGATAAGGGTCAAAGGCAGACTTGACCGGTTTCTTTTGTGCCGGTATCTGGCCTAAGCTATTTAGTAACTCGACGACCATCCGTAAAACGGGTGGTCGATGACTTAACTGTTACCTGACCCTATTGTTTTTTCAGCCTCGTTTCCAGCCCGGACTCATCCTCAAGCAAATCCACATAGCGATTCCGTGCCGGTTCCACATCTACGCGTTTCGGCCAAAACCCGTATTTCAGCCGATGGGCCAGCAGCCGGCAATCGCTGAGCAAGGCCAGAAGGCTCGGGACCAGCACCAGGGTTAAAACCGTTGCAAAGGCAATGCCTGCTGCAATGGACAGCGCCATGGGAATGAGAAATTTGGCCTGAAGATCTGTTTCCATGATGAGCGGCGCCAGACCGCCCACCGTGCTGAGCGAGGTCAGAAAGATCGCCCGGAACCGTCGCGCACCGCCAATGAGAATCGCGTCGAAAAACAGCATGCCTTCGGCAATATTTTCATTGACCCTCTCGATCAAAACGATGGCGTCGTTAACCACGACACCGGTGAGCGCCACCATTCCGAATATGCTCATGATCGACAGGTTATACCCTAACAGCAGATGTCCTAACACCGCGCCGATCATACCGAAAGGTACCGTAAACAGAATCACGAAAGGCTGGGCATAAGAACGAAACATGGTGGCGATGATGATAAAAATCCCCAAGATGGCCAAAGGATAACCCACAAACAGACTTTCGAACGATTCGCGCATCTTTTTCTGTTCTCCCTGAAGCGCCACATGGAGCCCCGGATATCGCTGCTCGAGTTTCGGAAAAAAGTTTGAATTCAGCTCGGAAAAAATTTCATTGGCATTGGCCTTATTGGTGTCTACATCCGCACTGACCGCCACGCGGCGCATGCCGTCGGTGCGGGTAATAATCGAGTACCCCGGTGCGAAAGAGATGTCGGCAACGGACATTAACGGGACTTCATGTCCGTTTGGGGTTCGGATACGAACCTGTTCAAGGTCTGAGATACGGCCCCGTTCATCTGCGGTATAACGCACCTTGACCCGGATATCGTCTCGTCCCCGCTGCAGACGAACCGCTTCATCCCCATAATAACCGGCATAGATTTGTCGGGCCAGGTCATCGACTGTCAGTCCCAGGGTCCTGGCTTCAGGTCTTAATTCGAGTCTCAGTTCATTTTTCCCCTGTGAAAAATCAGATCGGATTTGGTAAACGCCATCGAACCTCCGGAGCCTTTTCATAAGATCTTCCGCCGCACCCAGGATGTCGTTCATATTTCGCCCCTGCAGCCAGACTTCGATGGGAGCACCCGGAGGCCCGGCTTGCAGACCGGTGAAGGTCAAAGACTTTACACCGGGAATCGAACCGATCTCCTTTTCCCATTTGACCATTAAATCTTTTGAATGAATTCCGCGCCGCTCAGAGTCCAAAAGAATGGCCTGAACCGAACCATAGTGGGGACCTGACTTGGGCGGATCACTCAAGGTTTGGCCGACCAGGGACAGGCGATTTTCAATGAGCGGGTCTCCGGAGCGGGTTTGGTTCTGCTCGGCCAATCGCAAAAGGGCCGCATCGATCTTTTCAACAGCCTGTGACGTAACATCCAGCGGGGTGCCGCTGGGAAACTCCACGGTGGAGGTGATGATAAACCCGTCAATCTCAGGAAAAACTTCAAATTTCAGTATACCCCCTTTGATCACCCCGATGCTCAAAAGCAGGAGACTAATGGCGATGCAAAATGAAATATAGCGATAATACAGGGCCTTGCTCAACACCGGTGCATAAATACGGGCCACAAACCATTCCATTCCTGAACGGGTCAGGTGATGCACGGTTTCCAGTCTGCGGGTCAACGGGTGCTTGTTATTGTTTTGAACATTGGGATCCGGAAGATGGCTCAAGTGAGCCGGGAGTAATAAAAGACATTCCACCAGGGAAACCGCCAGACAGGAGATAACGACCACAGGCATGATGGCAATGAACTTGCCCATAACTCCGCCGACATATAAAAGGGGAATAAATGCGACAATGGACGTGATCACAGCAGCAGTGACCGGCATTCCCACTTCGCTGACTCCGTCAACCGCCGCCTTTAACGGCGGCTTGCCCTGTCTGCGATGAAAATATATTGCTTCGCCCACAACAATGGCATCATCGACCACAATACCCAGAACCATAATCAATCCGAAAAGCGATATCATATTGAGGGTGCCGCCCACCGCCCATAAAAAGATCAACGCACCGGCAATGGAGGTCGGAATTCCCATGCCGCTCCAGAAAGAAAGCCGGGCATTTAGAAACGCCCACAACAGAATAAAAACAATCATCAGCCCGATCATCCCGTTTCTGACCAAAAGATCGATCCGAGACCGGAGCATGTCTGTATTATCGTATAGAATTTTAATGTTGGTGCCGGCCGGCAGTTGCTGCTCCTTTTGTGATAGATAATTTTGAACAGCTTCTGATATGACCAGGGCGTCTTCTTCCTGTGTT
>JBFFCW010000423.1:0-3512 GCA_041559695.1 Desulfobacterales bacterium | reverse complement strand
TGGCACTCTTTTCGCATCGAGCCCTATGGGCCCATGGCATTGGATCCGTCAACCATGTTTCTGCATTATGCTCAGGGCGCTTTCGAGGGATTGAAAGCCTATCGAACCGACTCCGAAAACATCCAGCTTTTCAGGCCCCAGGAAAATTTCAAACGCTTGAATCGCTCCTGCCGGCGCTTGTGTATGCCGGAAATCGACGAGGCATTGGCCCTCAACATTCTCAAGCAGCTTCTCACGATGGAAAAAGACTGGGTTCCAGGCGAGCCCGAAACCTCTCTTTACATCCGGCCCACCCTGATCGCCACGGATCCTTTTATCGGCGTGCGGGCATCATTTAACTATCGATACTATATTATTCTTTCACCGGTCGGGGCCTATTACCCCGAAGGGTTTAACCCCGTAAAAATTCTGGTCAGCAATGAATACGTTCGGGCGGTGCGCGGCGGGGTCGGCGAAGCCAAAACGCCCGGCAACTACGCGGCCAGCATCCTGGCAGGTGAAAAAGCCCACAAAGAAGGATATTCTCAAGTGCTGTGGCTGGATGGTGTTGAGCGAAAATATCTTGAAGAAGTCGGATCCATGAACATCTTTTTTGTAATAGAAGATGAGATCGTCACCCCCGAGTTAAACGGAAGCATTCTGCCGGGCATCACCAGGGATTCGGTGATCAAGCTGGCCAAACACTGGAACGATAAATTATCAGAGAGAAAAATCAGCATCGATGAATTAATGGAGGCTCACGCCAACGGTAAACTGCAGGAAGTTTTCGGCTCCGGAACCGCAGCGGTTATCTCTCCGGTCGGGGAAATTAAATACGGCGACCAGGTGATCACCATTGCCGGCGGCGAGGTCGGCCCGGTTGCCCGAAAATATTACAACGCCATCACCGATATCCAATACGGCAAAGCCGAAGACCCGCTGGGGTGGATTGTGCCCGTCGCATGATCTAAGGTTTCAGGTGTCAGGGCCCTGAGTGTCATACTGAAACCTGAAATCTTCTGGTGCTGCATCCAGCCTGCAGATTTCAAGGCAAACGGATAGGCCCGGCGGGCCAGAGACGGACACCAGAACCCTGACACCCGAAACCTTATATTGAGGAGACATTAATGGGACGTCCGGAGACTGAAGACCACCTGTCTGCATTTGTCGAAAAAATGCAACACGAAGGGCTGCAGCCTCTGGTAATAGAAACATTCGCATATTACTACAACAAGGTGCTGACCGGTGAAACCGGCCTGGTGTACGACCGGGAGATTCAACCGGTTGAAACCCGTGAAATAGAAGATTATAAAAATCTAAACAAATATGCCGCTGCCGGTCAGGGCGCATTTAAGCATTCCGTAAGAATTGTTTTAAACGGCGGTCTGGGAACCACCATGGGGTTGACCGGGCCCAAGTCATTAATCGAAGCTAAAAACGGAAAAACGTTCCTTGAAATTATCTTAAAGCAGGCTGAAAACAGCGGGGCTCAACTGGGTTTAATGAACAGCTTTAACACCCAGGATGCAACCCGGGCGACATTAACCAAACTGAAACCTTCCCCAACTCCGCTTCAATTTATCCAGCACAAATTCCCCAAAATCCGGCAGCAGGACCTGGCCCCGGCCACATGGCCGCAAAATCCTGAAATGGAGTGGAATCCGCCGGGCCACGGTGACGTGTTTACGGCCCTCAATACCTCCGGAATGTTGAAGCATCTGCTGGAAAACGGCATACAGTATGCGTTTATCCACAACCTGGATAATCTCGGGGCCCGTATGGAAGAATCGTTGCTGGGTTATTTTGCAGAACACGGATTCGCATTTATGATGGAGGTGGCTGAAAAAACGCCGGCGGATATAAAAGGCGGGCATCTTGCCAGACATCATAGCGGGCGGCTGCTTTTGCGTGAGGCCGCCCAGTGCCCTCAGGGCGAAATAGCGGCGTTTCAGGATATTACCCGCTACGGTTTTTTCAACACCAATAACATCTGGATCAATTTAGAATCATTAAAAATACTGTTTGAAAAAGAACACACCACTCGCCTTCCGATGATCCTCAACCCGAAAACGGTGGACCCCAGAAATCAAAGCAGTCCGCCGGTATTCCAGATTGAAACTGCCATGGGAGCGGCCATTTCACTTTTTGATGACACGACGGCCGTCAGGGTGCCACGTTCCCGATTTTTTCCGGTCAAATCGTGCAATGACCTACTGGCCCTGCGTTCAGATTGTTATGTCCTCGGAGAAAAAAATAATCTGAGAATAAACCCGAAACGCCTGTCGGCAAACAGAGCGGACACCATCAAAATCAGGCTGGATCCGAATTTTTATGGAAAAATTGACCTTCTGGAAGAGCGTTTTAAAAAAGGGCTGCCTTCTCTGGTGAATTGCGACTCCCTCAACATCGAAGGCGATGTCTATTTTGAAGGCGATGTCACGATCAAAGACAGCGTGTCGATTAAAAACAGCCACAGCTCGCCAGCCGTCATCAAAAAGGGAACGGTCATAGATCAAGACCTCATTTTCTAAACTTTAAATCTCCCTTTTTTTCTCTGTGATCTCTGTGTCCTCTGTGGTTAGACTAAAACCGCAATCCCCAATCCAAAATCTAAAATCACATTATTCCCTGTTTCGAATCAAATATTGAATCGTGACTTTATCTTTTGAACCCGGCGCGATTTTGAGCGCTGCCGGATTGAGCACTAATTTCGCGGTAATTTCACCCTTGCCGCTCAGATTATCAAGCGGGACTTTTTCCGTGTAGACGGTTGTTATTTTTTCAAGGATACGCTTGCCGCCCATAATCTCAATCTTTTCCGGTTCCAGCGTAAAATCTAACAGGATCAACTCCGGGGATAATTTTCCCGCCCAATCGATTTGTACCGGTAATTGTTTTCTTATGGTTTCATCCATAATGACATCGATAAGCGGCGGTGTCACTTCACGTAACACGATTCCGGGCGGCAGCGAAATGTTATCAGGCGTAATGGCAAAAGAGTTTTGGCCGATAACCGCATTACTTATATCCAATCGAACATTGACCTGGTCCGGTGTAACGGATTTCACTAAAGCACCTGATCCACTTAATACCAGACTCACGGATTTTACCGAGGTATCGACAATTTCAGTACCGTCCGCTCGATTCGTATAATCCACGGGGATGTCAAGGGAAACCAGCGTCTCCTGCCCTCTGGAAACACTGAACCAGATGCCGGTGATGAACACAATGGACAACAGTGCCGCTACTGCTATTTCAAGCCCTTCCTTTCTGGCAACCCCTTTCTTGACCGCCGCGGTCCCTAAATGCTCCTGTAAATTTTGTTCCAGCGTCTGTTTTCGCCGAATCTCTCGCAGGCGGTTACCCTTGGCAACCAGCACATCACCTCTTTCTTCCGACACAACGAGGACCAGTGCGTCTGTTGCTTCCGCCAGTCCCAACGCCGCGCGATGCCGGGTACCGTAATAAGAAGGCAAATCGCCGCGGTCAGATAAAGGAAGTATGGCGCTTACCATGCTAATCTGATCGCCCTG
>JBFFCW010000422.1:0-3527 GCA_041559695.1 Desulfobacterales bacterium | reverse complement strand
TATCAAGTTCATGCGGCGGGACTTCAAAAACAAGCTCATCGTGGACGCTGAGCAGCATCGCCGTTTCCAGCTTGCTATCCCTGATGGCTTCATCCACTTTGATCATGGCCAGCTTAATGAGATCGGCTGCTGATCCCTGGATCGGCGTATTAACAGCCGTACGCTCGGCAGCCTGCCGCACGTTATGATTGCTGCTGCCGATATCCGGTAAAAGGCGTATGCGTCCCAAAAGCGTGCTGGCCATTTTTGTCTGATTGGCCTCCATTAGCGTTTGATCGATGAAACGCTTTACGCCTTTGTATCTGGCAAAGTAATTATCAATATACGTTTTGGCCATTTTTTGACTGATGCCCAGTTGCCTTGAAAGCCCGAAAGCACTCATTCCATAAATAATGCCGAAATTAATTGCCTTGGCCTGCCGCCTAAGATCCGTTGTTATCGATGACGGCGGTGACTGAAATACCTCGGCAGCTGTTCGCGTATGGATATCCTCATTTTCCAGAAACGCCTTTATTAAAATTTGGTCATTCGAATAATGTGCCAAAATGCGAAGTTCTACCTGGGAATAATCGACAGAAACCAGCTTCCAGCCCTTGCGGGGCACAAAGGCCCTGCGAATCTCCATGCCCTCATCGCTTCGAATTGGAATATTTTGCAAATTGGGATCCGAGCTGCTCAAGCGGCCGGTGGCGGTTACCGTCTGATTATAGGAGGTATGAATCCGCCCGGTTTCCGGGTTGACCAGATCAATTAAGGCATCCGCATAAGTGGTTTTCAATTTTGATAAGGTGCGGTACTTTAACAGAAGCGCCGGAATTTCATGCTCCTCGGCCAGCCGGGTTAAAACATCCACATCAGTCGAATAGCCGGTCTTCTTTTTTGTTTTTTTCAAGACCGGCAGTTGCAGATTGTTGAACAGTATATTGCCGAGCTGCTGGGATGAGTTAATATTGAACTCTTCACCGGCAAGTCCATAAATGCTGGCTTGCAAGGCTTCCAGCTGGTGTTCAAATGATTTGGATAATTCATGCAGCCGGTCGACATCGACACAGGTGCCCTGCATTTCCATGCGCATTAACACCGGCACCAGGGGCATCTCGACGTTTTCCATCAAATCATTCAGCCCAATCTCTTCAAGCCGGGGCATCAGTTCATCTTTAGCCATCAGCGTGATGTCGGCATCCTCGCAGGCATAGGGCACGGCCTTTTCCAGAAGCACCTGATTAAATGACAATGCATTTTTGCCTTTGCCGGCGACTTCCTGAAAAGAGATGGTTTTATGGCCCAGGAAATCCAGGGCAATCTGGTCCAGATTGTGGGCTCTTTTAGATGGATTCAGCAGATAGGAGGCGACCATGGTGTCAAAGGCCACCCCCTCAAGCGTGACACCGTGGCGGGACAGAACAATCCAATCATATTTAATATTTTGCCCGACCTTTTTAATGGCCGGATCTTCTAAAACCGGCCTGAGCAGGTTCAAGACCTCGGCTAACGGCAACTGCTGCGGAGCGCCGATATAGTCATGGGCGCAGGGGATATAGAAGGCTTCGTTGGCCTGCAGGGCAAAGGACAAACCCACCAATCTGGCTTCCATTGGATTCTGGGATGTCGTCTCGGTATCGATGGCAAATAGGCGCGCTGATTTCAGGCGGGCAATCAGCTTAGCAAATTCGTCCCTTTCCAGAACGACCCGGTAATCTTTGCTGCTGAGATCGGTCTTCGCGGAAACGGCTTGCTGTAATTGGCGAAATTCGAGGGTTTTAAAAAGCGTCGAGAGCTGTCCGCTGTCCGGCGGACCGATTTCAAAAATTGCTAAATCATCAGAAACCGGAACCTGTGTGTCAATGGTAACCAGATCACGGCTCAAAAAAGCCTGATCCCGAAAATTGATCAGGTTTTCGCGCTGCTTTTTCTGGGTAATCGAATCTACCGCTTCGTAAAGCCCGGCCATGCTCTGATAATTCTGGATCAAGGTAAGCGCCGTTTTTTGACCAATTCCCGGAACGCCCGGCACGTTATCGGACGTATCGCCGGAAAGCCCCATGACATCGACCATCTGTTGCGGCCCCACACCATAGGATTTCTTTACAAACCCCGCATCGATGGTCGCATCTTTCATGGGATCCCAGATGATCGCCTGATCCGTCACCAGCTGGATAAAATCCTTGTCACCGGTAACCATCACCACCGCATAACCACTCCTTTGAGCAATGCGGGCGTAGGTTCCGATTAAATCATCGGCTTCAAACCCCTCCATTTCGATAATCGGGAACTGAAAAGCAGCCGTTATTTCTTTGATATACGGTATCTGAACGGCCATATCGTCCGGCATGGGCGGGCGGTTGGCCTTGTATTCTGTGTACATTTCATGGCGGAACGTCGGGCCTCTGGCATCAAAAAACATGCCGGCATACCGGGGGCTGTGATCCTCAATGAGCTTTAGCAGCATGCGGGTAAATCCGAATGTTGCGTTGGTCGGAAGCCCCTTTGAATTCGATAATCCCCGGATGGCGTGATACGCCCGGTGAATATAGGCGGTGCCGTCGATCAAATATATGGTCTTTTCTTTTTTCATCGAAACATAAACCGTCCAAACGAAAACCAAAGATTAAAGATTTACCACGAAAGCACGAAACGTCAAAAACACGAAAAAGAACTATTTCGGGCTTCATATATTTCGTGTTTTCGTGATTAACAATTAAATTAGGTTTTAAACAAGAAATATAACCAAGTTAGCTATGATTTAAACCAGTGCCGGCTGCGTTGACAGATGTGGCAGATTGAATTAGATTTTAGCTGCCACTCATCGCAGGCATCCATAAAGTTTGCCATGATTGAATCAAAAACCCTATAGCATTAAAGATTTAAAACAACAATCATGAAAGCGCCGGCCACCGAAACCGCATACCGCAAAAAACGACGCCGCCTCAGAGACCGCGACTGCGTTTGTTGTAAAATGACGTTTCCTTTTTGCTGGACGTGCCGCTGCGGGTTCAGTATTTGCCAGAATTGCATGCTTGAAAACATATGGGGAATGTCCTGCAATGCGATCACCTGGACGTGTCCGGATTGTGGAGGTCAAAATGGTTTTGGCAACCAGTAAAATAGGTTAACCGGTTAGCCCGTTGACTGCCGAAGGTCCGCGTGAAACGGGATTAGCCGGTTGATCCGACAAAGGCAGATCGAATATAGAATCAGACTATTTCCCTATTTTAACTGGCTCAACGGGCTCAACTGGCAAACGGGTAAACCTTTACGGAGTAAACTTATGACGGATAAGATCATTTCAATCGAGCAGCAGGACGGGCCGTTTCAAACGGTGTTTCAGCGTGTGATGCGGATGGTGCCGGACCGCGATAAGCAGGATAAAAAATTGCAGAGACTGATAGCTTTTCGCTTAAGAATTGACGGCGAAGCAGCGCTCAGCGAGTATCTGATAAAAAAAATCAAAACGGCCATCAAATGTTCTTACAGTGGAAGCATGTATGACTATCTGAAGGATGATGTGGTTGCAAAAGAATGCGAAG
>JBFFCW010000421.1:0-3528 GCA_041559695.1 Desulfobacterales bacterium | reverse complement strand
GTCTCTTCCGACGATATCTTCAGTGAGCAGCCGGTCTGCCGGACGAAAATATTTGCCGTGGAGCTCAAAAAAAGCCCGATCCGAAGAGGGTTGCTTTTTGATTTTCCGAACAATTTTTCTGATCAAAGGAATCGGAAAATAAAAATTGTTCCGCAGTTCCTTGATGAATCGGATTTGTTTGACGTGATTTTCGGTATACTCTGCGATATTGACCCCGGATTTGCGGGGCTTGCGAAGTAACCCTTCACGGAGATAAAAATGAATAGTTTCTTTGGGAACGCCGGTACGTTTAACCAGGGTGCTGATCTTCATTTCTTCCTCGAAAGAAAAAATCGGTGGTAAGCGATAAATATTCAAATGTCATTGTGGATGCGATCATCAATTAATCCAACGCCAAAAAAAAAGTCAAGGGAAAAATAATAAAATTATTGACATTTTTTCTCAATATAATTAGTTAGATTTGCGTGTAGTGTATTGCATACTATGCGACACGCAAGCCACAAGCCAATAATGCTAAAGTTGATTTCCAACCAACACGGATCAGGCAAAGAAAGGAGTTTTTTAAGCCATGGCACAACAACTGGTTGATCGGCGCGATCAGGATTTTGTCATCTGGGAACAGGTAAATTGTGCAGATATCCTCAATCATGAAATGTATAAGGAATTTAATAAAAAAACATGTACTTTGATCCTCAAAGAAGCCCGGACACTGGCCATAAAGGAGCTGTTGCCGCTGCTGGCCGAAGGGGACACCGAGGGAGTTCGCTATGAAAACGGGACCGTAAAAGTGCCGCAGAGCTTTTACCGGGTGTATAACCTGATAAAAGAGGGGGAATGGAACAACCTCAGTGTACCGGCGGAAATGGGGGGTCAGGGGGCACCGACTTTTCTGGGCGCTGCTGCGGCTGAATATTTTATGGGTGCGAATTGGCCGTTATTTTGTTATGCCACAATGGGCAACGGCACTGCCAACATGATTCAATTATACGGCACCCCGCAACAAAAAGAGACATATGTAAAAAAACTGACATCCGCTGAATGGGGCGGTACGATGCTGCTCACCGAGTCTGAAGCCGGCTCCGATGTCGGGGCGCTCTCCACCACTGCCACCCGGAACCCGGACGGCAGCTTCACGTTGAGCGGCAATAAGATCTTTATTACCAACGGCGAACACGACCTGGCCGAAAACATCATCCATCCGGTTCTGGCGCGCATTGAAGGCGATCCTGCGGGAACCAAAGGCATATCCTTATTTCTGGTCCCCAAATATTTTGTCAAAGATGACGGCAGCCTGGGTGATCGCAACGATATTTTCTGCTCCGGGGTCGAGGAAAAACACGGCATTCATGCCAGTGCCACCTGCTCCATGGCACTGGGCAGCAAGGGAAAATGCATCGGCTATTTGCTGGGTCAGGAACGTGAAGGCATGAAAATCATGTTCAACATGATCAACGGTGCCCGTATGAGCACCGGTCTTCAGGGTTTTACCTATGCTTCAGCGGCTTATATGCTGGCGGTCAATTACGCCCGTGAGCGCATCCAGGGAAGAGATCTGGCTGATTTTGCCGATCACGGTGCGCCATCGGTACCGATTATCAAACATCCTGATGTTCGCCGAAACCTTTTGTGGATGAAATCCTATGTGGATGGGATGCGCAGTTTTTTTTATTATATGACCGTGCTCGCAACCAGAGGACAAATTGGTGAAACAGCCGAAGACCGCGAGCGTCACGGCGACCTTTTTTCGATGCTCACACCGGTGGTCAAGGATTATATGGCTGTTAAAGGCCATGAAGTCTGCATCCAGGCCATTCAGCTCTTTGGCGGTGCCGGCTATACAAAGGATTACCTGGTTGAGCAATATGCTCGGGATTGCAAAATCACTACCATTTATGAGGGCACCAGCGGCATCCAGGCCCTTGATATGCTCGGACGAAAACTGGGCATGAAAGAAGGTACGGTATTCATGAATTTTCTCGGCGAAGTTCAAAAAACCGTTGCTCAGGCCAAGCAGATTGAACAAACCCGGGAACTGGCCGTTAAGGTCGAGGCTGCTGTCAACCGCCTCGGTGAGGTCGCCCTGCACCTGGGCACAAAGGCCATGTCCGCTGAATTTAAGGTGGCATTTGCGCACTCCCTGCCCTTTCTGCATGTCATCGGCGACACAATTATGGCCTGGATGCTTCTGTGGCGGGCTTTGACGGCAGCCACCCAATTGTCGGGCAACCCCAAGAAAAAAGATCATGCGTTCTACGGGGGCCAGATCAATACTGCCGAATTCTTTATCCTTACCGAACTTCCGGCAACAATGGGGAAAATGAATGCCATCACCGACGGCTGTGCAGCGGCCATTCAAATTCCGGATGAGGGTTTTGGAGGTCTTTAAAATAAAAAAGGTTTCAGGTGTCAAAACATAGGACTGAGGACTGAGGTATATCGAAATTGAAAGAAACCATGCCAACTCATGACGCAAACGGACGACTCATGGTCCCAGGAGAACGATTCATGGCGGAAAACGACAGGTCATGTGAAATGGTCTCTTGGAAGAAAAGTTTTTTGCTCAGTCCTCAGACCTCAGCACCCTTTGCTTATCTATCGACCCTAAACCGTTGAACCGTTGAACCTTTGAACGTGGATAGAGGGGAAAAAATGAAAACAGATTACAAAACCATTAAGGTCGAGTTGCAAGACGGCATAGTCGTGTTCACCATGGACAATCCGCCGGTCAATCAGCTTTCGCAGCATTTTGTTCAGGAACTGGCGGAAGCATTCACTGAAGCCTATGAGGATGAGGCGATTAAGGCCATTGTTCTGACCGGCAGCGGAAAGAATTTTATTGCCGGCGCCGACATTACCCAGATTAAAGATGTGAAGACCAAAGACGAACTATTGCCGAAACTCAAGGATAACAACCGTTTTCTGAACGCCATTGAAATGGGTCCGAAACCGGTGCTTGCGGCGATTAACGGCAACTGCCTGGGCGGCGGCCTGGAGATCGCCATGGCCTGTCATTACCGGGTAGCGGCCCAGGGGGTGAATCTCGGCCAGCCCGAGGTTCAAATCGGACTGATTCCCGGTGCCGGCGGCACCCAGCGGCTGCCGCGTCTGGTCGGACTGCGCTATGGCCTGGAAATGATTACCATCGGAAAGCCCATCCGGGCCGAAGTGGCCCATACCAGAGGACTGGTGGACGAAGTCGCAGAACCGGGTCAACTGGTAAATCTGGCAGCAAAGGCCGCCAAGCGGTTTATATCCGGAGAAATTAATATCAAATTGCGCACGACCCGAAACCGGCATGATCGGCTGCCCAGCGCGGCCGAAAAAAAGGGGATGATCGAAATTGCCAAAGCCATGACGGAAGCCCAGGCCAAAGGGTACATTGCACCTTTTAAAGCGATCGAAGCCTTTGAAAAAGGCCTGGGCTACGATATCGATGCCGATATTGAAACCGAAGCCGAGCTGTTCGCCGATTGTGCGGTTTCCGATGTGGCCAAAAACCTCATCAACATATTCCTCAATACCCGTGCT
>JBFFCW010000420.1:0-3530 GCA_041559695.1 Desulfobacterales bacterium | reverse complement strand
TGGTCCACGGATCCTCATTGAGCTGTTTCATCCCCAATGAAACTCTTTCGTTTTCTAAATCCAGATTTAAAATCTTGACGGTGATGGGATCCCCGATTGAAAAAAGCTCCGAGGGGTGTTTTACCCGCCCCCAGGAGATATCGGTAATGTGGAGCAGGCCATCTACACCGCCCAGGTCCACAAAAACACCATACTCGGTAATATTTTTTACAACGCCTTCGACAACCTTACCTTCATGAATGGTCGCCAAGGTCGCGGAGCGCTTTTCCTCCAGTTCGCTTTCCAGTATCGCCCTTCGGGAAAGAACAATATTACTGCGCTTGCGATTATATTTTAGAATCTTAAAATCAAATTCTTTGCCGACCATATCATCCAGATTCCGAATCGGTCGCAAATCCGCCTGGGATCCAGGTAAAAAGCCCGGAACGCCGATGTCAACTGAAAATCCGCCTTTAACCCGGTTGGTAATGGTCCCTTTGACGGTACCCTCTTCATCGTAAGATTTTTTAACCGCTTCCCAAACTTTAATGTTGGCCGCTTTATCTTTGGACAACAGGACACGTTCATCTTCATCGTCCCACCATTCCACCATGACTTCGATGGCATCTCCGATTTCAGCCGTAACGTTGCCACTTTGATCTAAAAACTCTTGGATTCTTACCTGACCTTCAGATTTGTAGCCGATGTCCACCAGCACATGATCTTTATCTATAGAGATAACCCGGCCGGTGACAACTTCCCCTTCAGCAAAGCGTTTGAAACTCTCTTCGTACATGTCCATTACGCTTTCCATGCTGTCGCCCGGATCTGGTGGACTGACTTCGGATGGACCCGTCAATGACGGATCTGCTTTCAGCTCATCGTTTTGCGGTTCATTTTCGGTATTCACCTGCTCAGCACCACTACCATCGGAAACCTCAGCTTGCGCCTCATTTTGGGTTTCATCCTTGTTTGTTTCGTCAACCATGAATAATTAATCCCCCTTAGCCAATATTATTGCTACGCCATGGGCGTTAGTGCAATCCCATATGTTTAACAGAATGAAAGAAAAATGCAATGTTTTATTTGAATTTTTATTAATTTCAGACAAATAATTAAGATTGTTAAGAATGGCTACTATTAATTTCGCTTCACTATCCTTTTTCAGAGATGTGCGACAGCATTCGCTCTACCACTTGCTGAACGGACAAGTCAGTGGAATCAATCACAATTGCATCATCGGCCGGTTTGAGTGGCGCCAGACTTCGGGTACTGTCAAGGGTATCTCTGCGCTGCATGTCCTTCTCAACCGTATCCAGCGATTGATCGGATTCGGACTTGAGTTCCTCGTACCGTCGCAGCGCCCGGGTTGTTAAAGATGCATTTAAGAAAAATTTAACGTCCGCCGCTGGAAAAACGACCGTTCCCATGTCGCGTCCTTCAAAGACCGCTTCTTTGCGGCGACCGATATCCCTTTGCACATCCAGAAGATACTCACGCACCACCGCGAAGGCAGAAACAGACGATGCCAGCATACTAATTTCAGGGGTACGGATGCGGTCGGAGATATCCGTTTCACCGGAATAAAGCCGCAGCCCTTTTGCCGCTGTTTTGAAAACAAGCTGAAGCCGGCGGCACAAGTCGGCCAGTTCTGTCTCGCTTTCGGGGTTGACACCTTGGCTTTTAACTTCATAGGCAACCCCGCGATAAAGTGCGCCGGTGTCGATATAACGGTATCCCAGCCGGTCGGCAAGCGTGCGGCTAACGGTTGTTTTGCCGGCACCGGCCGGACCGTCGATGGTGATCAGTAATTTTTTCATAGCTCAGGTTCTGCGTTCCGGATTCAGAAGTTCAGGTAAAATTAGGGTTCAGTGTTCAGGTGTCAGTAAACAGATGACAGGCGACAGCGTCAGGCAGAGTGCTTCATCATACAGTTTTTATCATCTGTCTTCTGTCATCTGACCTCTGTCCTCTAAAACCTGACACCTGAAACCACTTTCTTAGATGACTTTTTCAAGCGCTTCTAGAAACCGTATATTCTCAGCACGTTGTCCTATCGTTACCCGGATGTGCTGCGGGTATCCGTAAGCGGTCATGGCGCGCACGATGACACCTTGCATCAGCAATTTTTCGCAGACTTCATCTGCGCTTTGCCCATCGCCAATTTCGATCATAAGAAAATTGGCCTGGGATCGGATATAGGGCATCTCGAGTTTGTCCAGGGCAGCATAAATGAATTGAAGCTCATCATGGACCAATTCAAGGGTTTTTTTCAGAAACTCGGCATCATTTAGCGCAGCGGTTGCAGCCACCTGCGCCAGTGTATTGACATTAAACGGCTGCCGTACCCGGTGGAGCATTTCAGCCAAAACCAGCGGCATCACCCCATAACCCACCCGCAGCCCGGCCAACCCGAAAGCCTTTGAAAAGGTTCGCATTCCAACCAACGCCTTATCGGTCTTCAAATAATCAAAACTGTTTGCGCAATTCGAATCCGTAATAAATTCGATATAGGCTTCATCCAGGACAACAACGATTTGGGGCGGTATCGCTGCGATAAAATCTTCAAACGCGGGTTTAGAAATGATGGTTCCGGTGGGATTGTGGGGAACATTCAAAAAAATCATACGGGTCTTGGGGCTGATTGTTCGGATCATACCCGTCAGATCCGTTTTAAAAGATTTCAAGGGAACCCAAATCGGAAGGGCACCAGCGCCGAGAATTGAAATCTCGTAAAAGAGAAAGGAAGGTTGCGGTAAAATAACCTCATCGCCCGGATTCAACAAAACAGCTGCAAGCAGCGAAATGATGTCGTCAGAACCGTTGCCCAAAACAATGTGGCCGGGGTCAATATTATATTTTTCAGCAATGGAATGCGTCAACTCGTAACCGCCGGCATCCGGATATCGATGCAGGTTGCCCATTACCTGCTGTATCGCCGCCAGCGCCATTGGCGGGGGGCCGAAAGGATTTTCATTGGAAGCCAGTTTGATGGAGTGATCAATTCCATATTCCCGTTGAACCTCCTCAATCGGTTTGCCGGGAACATAGGGCTTAATCGCTGATATATTATCGGGGATTTTCAGTTTCATTTTAGGAATGAAGTATTAACCGTATCAATTAAATTATTATTGAGATTAAAAATTTAGCTTAAAAAATTACCACGAAAACGCGAAAACATAAAAGCACGAAATTATTTCCCTTTCCGTGTTTTCGTTATTTCGTGCTTTCGTGGTAAATAACTTTTAGATCATGGTTAAGTTGCCATTGCCGCTTTTTGGCCTTCCGCAAGCGCTTTCATGTTGATGGGAATCAGTTTCTCTTTATTCGCAAATTTGGCCTTTACCGATTCGCGCAGCAGTTCAAAGTCAACCACCTGGCTGCGACTCACGAATGCCGCCAGGGCGATGATATTGGCGGTTCTGACATTTCCCAATTCCTTGGCAATTTCGATAATCGGAACTTTAATAACGTCCACATCATCCCGACCGGCATCGATCGATATGATGGAGCTGTTGATGAAAATGGTGCCGCCGGATTTGACAGAGGGT
>JBFFCW010000419.1:0-3542 GCA_041559695.1 Desulfobacterales bacterium | reverse complement strand
GGCCGGGATGATTCCAGTCCAATTTTTTGATCGGCAAATCCGGGCAATTATTCAGGCAGGCATTGGCACGCGCAAAATTTAACGCATCCGAATTATATTCGGTCATGGTAATTTGGTGTCCGAAAGTCGCTGCGACGATGCTGACCAATCCAACGCCGGCACCGATTTCTAGCAGCCGTTGGTTGGCATCCGGCGGCAATTCGGCAAGATAGCCGGATAGCACCCAGGATGCTTTCCAGATCTTGGCCCATAAAGGAAAATTGTGGAGCACATCAGCGGGATTGATAATCCGGTCCAAATACCGGGGAAGCAGAATATTAAATTTCCTGCCGTTAATTACGACCTCATCCGCTTTGGTTTCATATGTCTGATAAAATTGTTCGATTGAAAACATAGCGGATAACAGATAACAAATAACCATCAATGCGGTAAAGACCCAACTGGGATTTTATTCTTGTAACTGCGGTTTACGGACCTTATATTAGAAGGTAATTTGCCGCTTGAACCCGGTAATATGTTATGTACTCCGGCAGGAGCGTATCGCGTGACAACCTATTATGTGGATGGCCAATTTGTTGCCGCATCCGAAGCCGTAATCCCGGTTGATGACCTTGCGATTATGCGGGGATTGGGTGTTTTTGATCTTTTGCGCACATTAAACGGAAAAGCGTTGTTTCTGCAAGAACACATCATGCGCCTGGAAGACTCCGCCAGCCGCATCGGTATCGCCTTGCCATGGCCCCGGCCGGAGCTTATTCGCGTGGTGATGGAGACGCTGCATCGCAACTCATTTAAAGAGTCCAACATTCGGATAGTGGTAACCGCAGGCTCAAGCCCCGACTTTCTGACCCCGCAGGGCAAGCCCCGTCTGCTGGTCCTGGTAACCCCGGCGCCAGAGTTGCCCACCGAGTGGTACACCGCTGGCGTTAAAATCATCACGTTTTTATCGGAGCGAAATATTCCGGGTGCCAAAAGCATCGATTATGTTCCGGCCACCATCGCCCTCAGGCAGGCACGCGATCAAGATGCCATTGAAGCCGTATATGTGGATCGCAACGGACGGGTGCTCGAAGGTACCACCAGCAATCTTTTTGCGTTTTTCAGCGGCACCCTGGTTACACCCAGCACAGGAATTTTAAGCGGCGTCACTCGCAAAGCGGTTCTGGATCTGGCGGCAAAAATGGGCCCTGTCGATCTTCGCGATCTGAGCCTCGCTGAACTGCTGACTGCCGATGAGGTTTTCATCACTGGAACAAACAAAATGATCGTTCCGGCTGTTCAGGTAGATGATACGGTCATCGGCGATGGCCGACCGGGCCGGCACACGCAAAATCTGATGAATGCGCTTCGCATTAAGATCGACGAGCATTATAAAAAACAAACGGTTTAAACAAAAGGAGGCCTTGTATGTCGGGCAATGAGGTTTACGATTTGATTATTATCGGCGGTGGGCCCGGCGGTCTGACCGCCGGTATTTATGCCATGCGCGCTGCATTAAAGACGGTTCTGATAGAGGTGGGTTTGCCCGGGGGCCAGATGAATAATTCCGATTCAGTGGAAAACTGGCCGGGTGATGAACACATCGGCGGTGCCGATCTGGCCATTAAGTTTTCTCAGCACGCGCAATCATACGGGCTGGAAGTCATCTCTCGGGAAGTTGTGGACCTCGAGCCCGGTCTTGATTTCCATACCGTAAAGTTTGCCAACGGCGATCATTTAAAGGCTCACGCCGTTATACTGGCAACTGGCGGTAACCCGCGCAAACTCAATATTCCGGGGGAAGAAGAACAATACGGCCAGGGTGTTTCTTACTGTGCGGTTTGTGACGGATTTTTCTTCAGAGATAAAACGGTGGTGGTGGTGGGCGGGGGCGATACGGCCGCCGAAGAATCCCTCTATCTGGCCAAACTGGCCAAACAGATCTATCTGGTCCACCGACGGGATGCCTTAAGGGCCAGTGCGCTTTTGCAGCAACGCGTCAAGGCGGAGTGCAAAATTGAGATTCTATGGAACTCGATCGTTACCGAAATCAAGGCTGACGATAACGGCGTTTGCGGAGTGGAGTTGCAAAATACGCAAAGCGCTGAGAAAAGCGAACTATCAGCGGACGGCGTGTTTATTTTTATCGGATTTGACCCCAACAACAAATTGGTTCCGGCCGGCACCAAAATGAATGCCGACGGATATGTCGTCACCGATGCAAAGTGCGAAACCAATGCCCCCGGAATTTATGTTATCGGTGACCTCAGAGAAAAATATTTCCGGCAAATCGTCATATCGGCATCGGACGGCGCCACGGCAGCATTGGCCGCTGCCCACTATGTGGAGGCCCGAAAATCGGCAGAGAGCTGTGAATTGCCCGAAGCGTTGCAAACAGAAACCTCATAGGTGTCAACCGCTTCGCAACACCTGGGCCTAAAATCAATCTGCCGGCCACACATTGTTTTAAACAATTTATGAATAACAACGAAAACACGAAACGGGGAAAACATGAAATCTTTTTCTTTGCGTGTTTTTTTAATTTAGCGTCCGGGAAGCGGCACGAAGATGAAGGAAAAACCTTTGGAATTATTTACTTCGTGGCCGTCGTGAACTTCGTGGTAGAATCAAATATCAATTGATATTTATATTTTAGAAGGCGGGTTGAAATGTCCGGCATCAAACGCTGTTTGATCAAATTCCTTATGCTAGCTGTCATGTTGCTGGGCTTGCCCTTGCTGGGAATAGGGCTGGCCGGATATCCTGTTTCAGGCTTTCTGGAATTTCCGCCCGAAACCCGCTACGTTCGTCATGAACCCTTTTCGGGGCTTGTATTTATCCTTTACACGTTGATCATTTGTACCTGCCTGACAGCGCTGATAATCAACGCCTTTAAACAGCACTGGAAAGTTGAACCTGAAAGTCGGCCGGCACGATCGTTTCCCTGGTGGGGGTGGCTCGGCCTGATCATCGGAATTCTGGCCTGGATGATGGCCTGGACGCGTTTCAAATGGCTGGCGGGTTTCCAGCCGCACACCTTTACGCCCCTGTGGCTCGCCTTCATCATCGTCATCAATGCCCTTTGTCATCGGCAGCGGGGAAACTGCATGATGCTGGATCGACCGGCATTTTTTCTACTGCTTTTCCCGGTCAGCGCCGCGTTCTGGTGGTTTTTTGAATATTTGAACCGTTTCGTGCAAAATTGGTATTATATCGGACCCCAATTTAATGCCTGGGAATATTTTTGGTATGCCACCCTGCCGTTCTCCACTGTGCTGCCTGCGGTTTTAAGCCTCCGCGACTGGCTGCTTTCAGCGCGGTGGCTTCAACAGCGATTTGACCATTTAAAACCGCTGCGGATCCCCTTCCCTAGAACCGCAGCCACCCTCACACTGACGCTATCCGCTGTCGGACTGGCCGCTATCGGCATCTGGCCCAACATTCTTTTCCCGCTGCTCTGGGTCGCACCATTGCTTATTATTCTATCGCTGCAGACCCTGATGGACGAGCGCCATATTTTATCCGGTCCGGTCGCTGGCAATTGGACCGCGGTAGTAGCGGCT
>JBFFCW010000418.1:0-3546 GCA_041559695.1 Desulfobacterales bacterium | reverse complement strand
GTTCCTGAAGACACCCGGTTCCTGATGGTAATCGGAGAGAAGGTCGGTCCGGAAGACCGCTTTTCGGGTGAGAAAATTTCGCCGGTGCTGACTGTCTGGAAATGGGACGATTTCGACGAAATGCTGGACCGTTTGGAGAAAATCCTCAAATTTTCCGGCGAAGGCCATTCTGTATCCATACATACTGAAAATGATGAGCGGCGGGTTAAACTCGCGCTGCAGGCCAATGTGGGGCGCGTCGTCTGCAATATGCCGCATGCGCATGCCAACAGCGGCGGCTGGACCACCGGGCTGCCCACCACCGATACGCTCGGTTGTGGCTCCTGGGCCGGTAACATCTTCAGCGGCAACATCAACTGGGAAAACTTTCTCAACTATACCCTGCTGTCGATCCCCAAAGAAGAATACATCCCCTCGGAGGAAGAGCTTTGCGGGGCCTATCTCAAAAAATGGGGACGCGATTAGTAACGGCAGTGCCTAAAGTGCCTAAAATGATCTAAAGTGACTAAAGATAGAAGGGGAGCGCAAGGAAGGTTTCACTAAAAAAATAAATTTTGCGATTGCCTATGTCATGCGTGTTCTGGAAGTGCTGGAGTATTGGGAAACATCTGACCTCTTAAACTCTGATTTCATCACTCCAATGCTCCACTACTCCATTACTCCAAATCACAGCTAGTTAGCGAAAAATTGACTTATATTTAGCCGGAATCAGGCCCAGGGAGCTAAATTGGGCAGAAGAAATAACATCAAAGCTATTTTATTTGATTTTGGTCAAACCCTGGTGGATGCTGCCGATGGCTTTCGCAAGGCCGAAAAGGAGGCCCAAAAAAAGCTGTTTGCGGATCTGGGCTTAAACCGGAAAGAGGACTTTCTGGCGACCTATCGCCGGATCCGTAAAGAATTGCATGATCGATCAAATTTTTCCAGAAAATCCCTGTGGCAGGAAGTTTATCATTGCTATGGTCTAAAGCCCGATGTCCGGCTTCTTGAAGCCTGGGAAACGGACTATTGGGAAACCGTAAAAGCAAATACAAGCCTATTTCAAGAGACCGTAAATGTTTTAAAAAGTTTATCTTCAAAATATCAGCTGGGTATGATCACCAATACTCAGGGGCAGCGACGCTCCGGAACCCACCGTATCAGTCAATTTCCCGAACTGGAAACCTATTTTAAGGTCATCATCGTCGCCGGTGAAAACAGTATTCCTCCAAAACCGGACCCCGAGCCATTTCGTCTGTGCCTGCAGGAATTAAACCGTAAACCTTTTGAGGCCGTATATGTGGGCGATGACTATCGCATCGATGTTTGTGGAGCCCAGGATGCCGGCTTGCATGCCGTCTGGCTGCAACATCATTCTGTGAGTCGGTCCTGGCCGGATGTGCAAACCTCAATCCCAATCATCAGTCACCTGGATGAACTGCTGGATATGGAGCGCATGGTGAAGGTGTTATGAAAAAAGAAACAACCCGCAAAAAGGCAACCGTGAAAAGTACGGCCGAAGTTTATAAAGGGCGTATTTTTGATTTTGTGACCGAAAATCTCAAACTTCCCAACGGCCGCCACACGGAGATGGCATTTATCCGTCATCCGGGATCAACTGCCGTTGTGCCGTTATTAGACGATAACACAGTTGTTATGGAGGTGCAGTATCGGCATCCGGTGGGTGAATACTTGCTGGAAATCCCTGCCGGCACACTCGAGCCCGGCGAATCGCCTCTCAATTGCGCCAAGCGCGAGCTAATGGAGGAGACCGGATTTCGTGCGCAGGAATTGATTGAGCTCGGCAAGATTCATATGATTCCGGCGTATTCGGATGAAGAGATCCATGTATTTATCGCCAGAGGCCTGAAACCGGCCGAACAGAGCCTTGACCCTGATGAGATCATTGAAGTGGTAACGTATCCGCTCGAAAAAGCGCTCAAGATGATTGATGAAGACAAAATTACCGACGCGCTGACCATCCTTTCGATCCAGATGACATGGATCAGGCTTAAAGGGGAAAATTGGCCGAAGTAAGCCTGTGGTGAAAATTGACTATTGGAGATATCAGCGGTTTTTGAGAGCGTTTTTTTGTGTAATTATAGCAGATAGTTTAAAAGGTGCTTGCCTTGTGATACGTTTACAATATAGATAGCAAAATGATAATTCGCGATTAAATGGTTTAATTGCAATATCTACTTGATTTTTCTATAAAAAGAAAAGGAGGTAGATATGCAATACCAGCCGTTTTCAAAAAGGTCTCAAAGAGTCGATGTTGGTTCCCATCCTCTGAACTTCCAATCTTCTTTTCAAGGGCATTTTCTTTTCGATGATCCCAAGAGCCCATTACCACCGGTCAATGCACAAAATCAACCTGAAGCTGACCGTGTTAACAAGCGGCAACGATACCGCACACGCTTGATCGCAGAGATATCCAGTCTGAAAGTTGCTGATAAAGATCATTTAAAGCGCTACATCCTGCACAAGTTCCGCACCAACTGCAAACCAAACACGATCCGTGTCGCTTTCACCAATGTTGTCCAATTCCTTAACTTCATTCAAAGCTGCCCTCATAGCGAGCTTGAGACTTTGAGTCGCTGTGACATCGAGGCCTTTGTGCAGTTCGAGCAGGATCGCGGCATGTCTGCAGCCACGTTGTCTACACGCTTAGTCAGCCTGTATGCTTTCATGCGCTTCCTTGCTGATGAAGGTGTGATGAGCCCGGAGCTGCTCAAACGAAAAATTCATATCAAGCTGCCCATCAAATTGCCCAAGAACATCGAAGCCGATGATGAAGACCGTATCTTGGCGCAAATCGATAAAGTCAGAGACAGGGCCATGATCCTTTTGCTTTTGAGAACCGGCATGCGCATTGGGGAATTATTGAAGACAAAGATGCAAGATATCAGTTTAGAAGAGCAACTAATCAGGATTTATGAAAGTGAAAAGACCGGCACAGGACGGGTGGTTTATTTTAGTAACGATGCAGCACAGGCTTTGTATCATTGGCTGATGAAAAGAGATTACTGGAAAAAACACCTGTTTCATGGGCCCCGCGATAAAGCCATATCCTATGAAGCCGCCAGAGCGACATTTAAAAAATATGTGGACAAAGCCGGCTTGTCACATAAAGGCATTACCCTGCACTGCCTTCGCCACACCTATGCCACCCGTCTTTTGAATGCAGGGATGCGCATTGAAGTACTGCGCGACCTTTTAGGTCACCACAATCTGGAACAAACACGGCGCTATGCCAACCTTACAGACAAAACACGCAAAGCGCAGTACTTTAAAACCATGGCCATCATTGAAGGGAGCAAAAACAAATGAATATGACCAGCGCTATCATAGAGTACAGGCGGCATCTTAAAAGAAGAAGTTTTTCTTCTCACACGGTGATCAACTACATGAGCAGCATCAAGCTGTTCGTGTTATGGCTGGACATCCCTGTTGAGACGGTTACCTATCAGCACATATGCGCTTATATCGATCATCTGCTCGACAAAAGGCTGTGCCCGCAATCCATCAACAGCAATCTTTGCCGCATCCGCGGGTTTTACGACTTTC
>JBFFCW010000417.1:0-3561 GCA_041559695.1 Desulfobacterales bacterium | reverse complement strand
TGGCGCTGGAAAACAAAGATGTGGTTGTCCTCGACATAGACCCCGATGCGATTCGCCGGATTTCAGATCATCTCGATGTTCAGGTGGTCACCGGCTCGGGCAGCAGTCCCGTGATCCTGGAAGAAGCCGGCATTCAAGACGCCGAAGTCATTCTGGCGGTGACCAATAGCGACGAAACGAATCTGGTGGCCTGTTTGGTGGCCGATATCATTTCGCCTTCAACCATAAAACTGGCCCGAATCCGCAATGCTGATTTTGATAATTATCATGAAATCCTGCGGGAGCAAGCACCTCATATTGACACCATTATCAACCCGGACATTGAAGTTGTAAAGACCATTCACCGCATGATGAGCGTGCCGGGCGCTGTGGATATCGGCGAATTTGCTGATGGTAGGCTTAAATTTGTCGGAGTGAATTTAGAAGACGATTCAAAATTGGCCGGCTCACGGCTTTTGGATCTGCCGGCCATCATCGGCAATGCCAGGCTGCTGATTGCTGCGGTGGTTCGCGGAGATGAGCTCATCATCCCCAGGGGAGAAGACCGTCTCCAGTCCGGGGATCTCGTTTATTTCATCAGTGAAGAAGACAAATTGATAGATACCCTTTCGCTGTTTAACAAGTATGACCAGCCGCTGAAACGGGCTCTGATTGTCGGCGGCGGGCGCATCGGTTTCAGATTGGCCAGGCTGTTGGAGGAACACTCGATTTACTGCAAAATCATCGAACGTAATCCGGATCGTTGCACCTATCTGGCCGAACGCCTGAACAAGTCCATCGTGCTTTGCGGAGACGGTTCGGATCAAGAACTGCTCTCGGAAGAAAATATTCAGGATATGGATATTGTCATTACGCTCACCCAGGATGAGGAAACCAATATTTTGGCCTCGCTGTTGGCCAAACGCATGGGGGCTCGCAAAGCGATCACGCGCATCAGCAAATTCAGCTATTTTCCGCTAACGGATGCCATCGGAATTGAGCAGGTCGTCAGCCCGCGGCTGTCTGCCATCAACACGATCCTGCAGCACATCCGAAAGGGAAAGGTGCTGTCCGCCATTTCCATCAAAGGTGAGCAGGCCGAGGTGATCGAAGCGGTCGCCCTGGAAACTTCCGGCATCGTTGAAAGACCCCTCCGCGACATTTCCTTCCCCAAGGGCGCCATGGTTGCGGGCATTATCCACGAGGAAATGATTATTATTCCGACCGGCGACAGTGTCATTCAGCCCGATGACCGGGTCATCATTTTTGCCAGGAAAGAAGCGATTTCTAAAATCGAAAAAATTCTTGCGGTAAAACTGGAGTATTTCTAGATGCGCTGGCGCTATATCCTTAACATCATCGGGGTCCTGACCTTTTTCTTCGGGCTGACCATGATGATTCCCCTGCTTGTCGGCCTGTATTATCACGACCAGAGCGTTATCCCATTGTTAAAATCCATGGCGATAACCGTCGCTGTCGGGCTGAGCTCTTATTTTATTTTCAAAAGTGGCAAGGCTGAGGTCATCAGTCAGCGGGAGGGCATGGCCATCGTTGCGGTCGGCTGGACTGCTGTGGGTCTGTTTGGCGCTTTGCCGTTTTATTTCACCAGTGGTTTTGAGAGCTTTGTCGATGCCGCGTTTGAATCCGTGTCGGGCTTTACGACCACCGGCGCATCGATTTTAACCCATATTGAGGGGGTTTCAAAAGGCCTTTTATTCTGGCGCAGCTTAATCCAGTGGCTCGGCGGAATGGGGATCATTGTGCTGTCGGTGGCCATTCTGCCATTTTTGGGTGTCGGCGGTATGCAGCTTTACAAAGCCGAAGTTCCCAGCCCGGTTCCGGATAAACTCAAGCCCCGCATTCGGGATACCGCCATGATTCTCTGGAAGGTTTATGCCCTGATTTCGCTGGCCCAGGCGGTTTTACTGCTGCTGGGGGGCATGAGTTTGTATGATGCATTATGCCATACCTTTACCACCATGCCCACCGGAGGATTTTCCACCAAAAATGCTTCCATCGCCCATTATGACAGTGTCTATTTTGACGGCGTTTTTATCTTTTTTATGCTGATGGCGGGCATTAATTTTTCTTTACACTATCAATTGCTGAAGGGAAAACCGCTTGCTTTCTGGCGGGACTCGGAGTGTCGGTTTTTTTTGGGTATGGTTTTGTTCCTGACACTTGTCGTCAGTATCAACCTCTACGGCTCGGTCTATGAAACCATTGGCAAGGCTTTGCGCTATGGGGCATTTCAGGTGGTATCCATCATCACCACCACCGGTTATGCAACCGCCGACTATGAGAAGTGGCCGGCCATGTCACAGTTGATTTTATTGCTGTGCATGTTTTTCGGGGCATCCGCCGGGTCTACCGGCGGCGGGATGAAGTGCCTGCGTATCATGCTGTGCTTTAAATATTGTTATCGGGAACTGTTTAGCCTGATTCACCCCCGGGCGGTTTTCCCGATAAAAATCGGCGGCAAAACGGTACCGGACGATGTCATGCGCAGCGTGGTCGGATTCCTGGCATTGTACATGGGATTATTCGCGGTCAGCGCCGTTGCATTAGCGGGGCTGGGTGTGGATTTTAAAACGTCATTTTCCGCCATCGCCGCCAGCATCGGCAACATCGGCCCCGGCTTCGGACGGGTGGGCCCGGTGGAAAACTATGCCCATATACCTTATCTGGGTAAATGGCTGCTCATCTGGTGTATGTTGCTGGGGCGGCTGGAAATTTTCACCGTGATTATACTGGTGGTGCCGGAGTTCTGGCGCAAATAGGTTGGTCTCGTTAAAAAGCTATTATGCCAATTCACGCTAATCGAATCTGCGGTCAAAGGCGCGACTTTTCCATCAGGTTTAACCCGTTGAGCCGGTTAAAAAAGGGAAAATATCTGATTTTATTTTTTTCGGGCCAACGGGCGCAACCGGCCAACCTGAAATACTTTTTTATTGACAAGTTTCGACGAGATGGTTAGATAAGATGGTTTTACGGGCCGTTAACTCAGTCGGTAGAGTATCTGCCTTTTAAGCAGAGAGTCGCTGGTTCGAGCCCAGCACGGCCCACCAAAAAATAATTGCGTCCCCATCGTCTAGCCTGGTCCAGGACACCGGCCTTTCACGCCGGCAACAGGGGTTCAAATCCCCTTGGGGACGCCACTTAGAGAATCAAGGGTTTACAAAGAATTGCAAGCCCTTTTTTCATGCCTCATTTTTAGGTTTCCCACCGTTATTCCCACTGTTTAAAAAAATGGCAACTAGTAGCTGTTTTCTTTACAACTAATTGATATTGCTACTAGATACTTCTGATTGAAAATGAAGTAGGTTTTTTATGGGTAAAAAGTGGGATAAATACTACCAATTTGAATAGGTTCTAGCGGGTCTGAGAGCGTTCTTATGGGGTTACTTCTGCTTGTAACTCATAAAAAAGGCAGAGCCATTTGCTGACTCTACCTAAATAATCGTATAGCACGATTAATTACCGCCACGCACAGGCCAAACTAAGCGAAAGTTACTGGTCTTATTAAAAGAATTTACAGCTCCATTAACAATCGGAACATGTATAGCCTCAGTTGTACCACTG
>JBFFCW010000416.1:0-3577 GCA_041559695.1 Desulfobacterales bacterium | reverse complement strand
CAATACGACCCCGGAATTTTTGAACAAGGTCGGCGATTGCGGTGCGGTACGCGGTGAGTGTGCGGACAGTTGCTTCCTCATCATCATCCATGAGGCGGCTGTAGCCTTCAACGTCTGCACTGAGAATTGCGGCGAGTTTGCGTTTAAAAACCTCTTCTGCCATATGGCATCCCCCGTAATTAAGGTTTCAAACCAAAGAACTCAGTATGTGGATCATTCAGAGAAAAGAAGTGTCGGATGAGTGGCAGGAATCGGTTCAGCAATTAGAGAACCGCTTCTGGTCTACAGGAGAATGTGCTTCAGAAATTGTTACCCGAAATTTATAAACAAATCAATGGTATTTAGTCAATCATTATTGAGGATTTCGGCAGGTAATCAGTTAAACAAGCATAAAGAGGATTGCGTATACCCGAGCTTGGTACTATCAATTTAATTCAGTCCGTATTCAACTATTTTGTGTTTTCCTTTTCTCCCGGAATAAGCAGGCAGAGCAGAATGCAGAAGCCAGCAGCCACTGTCACCGTCCAAAATACACCGCTTACGCCTCCCATAACTGCGTCTTGAACCATATGGCGAAGCGCATCGGGCATTGTTGCCTGAGCCTCCGGGTGCAGCAGGCGCTCTATCTGGCCGAATCCGGCCTCACCCATCTGGCCGGGTAAATGACGCAACAAATTTGAGGTGCGCACAGATTCAAACAGGTTGGAGAATCGGCTCGCAATAAAGCTGCCGCATATGCCAACTCCCACAGCCCCTCCCAGAGTTCTGGCGAACTGGTTCGAGGAGGTGGCCACCCCCAGGTCTTTTTCATCCAGACATGATTGAACCACCAAAAGCGTGGAAAGCGCCACACAGCCCATTCCGATGCCGATCACGAAAAAATTGAAAAAAATATAATAGACCGAGGTGACCGGTGTGAAGGTCAAGTTCACGGCACACCCTGCCATCAGGCACACAGCTCCCGCCACTGCGGTTCCCTTACGCCCCACCCGGTCGATAAATTGTCCCAGGGCCAGGGCACCCAGGGACCATCCCAGGCTAAGCGAGAGCATGGTAACGCCCACTATCATAGGAGATCGACCCTGGGCTCCCTGTATAAACAGGGGGGCGAAGGCAAACATGGAAAAGATGGCAAAACTGCTGAGAAATACCGCTGCGTTACCGGTGCTGAACGCGCGTATGCGAAAAAAATCGATGGACAGGACCGGATCTTCGGCCCGATGTTCAATGGCAACAAATGCGATGATGCTGGCCACCGAAAAAATCAGCAGACCAATGATCAGCGACGAGCTCCAGGCATAATTCCTTCCTCCGAGCAAAAAAGCGAACAGAAAAGCCAGGACAGCAATCGACAGGCTTGCTACGCCGGCGATGTCCATGGAAACCCTGTCTTTTTTAGCCCGCACATCCACAAGGTAAGCCCCGATGCCCCATAAGGAAACCAAGCCCAAAGGAATGTTGATAAAAAATATCCAGCGCCATGAAAAATAGGCAACGATAAACCCACCCAGTGTGGGTCCCAGAACGCTGGCAATACCCCATACTGAACTGGCAAACGAAAGGGTGCGTCCACGGCTGTGGGGCGGCGATACGTCCGCTAAGACGACATAAACTAGCGCAAAAATCGCTCCGGCGCCGATACCCTGAAACGCGCGGGCAACGATCAGTGCGATCATGCTGAAAGCAAGACCGGCAGCCACCGAAGATATGATAAATATACCAATGGCTATCATCAAAAGGTTTCGATTTTTGTATAGATCGGCCAGTTTGCCAAAAATAGGAAGAGACACGGCCCTGGCAAGAAAATAGGATGAATACACCCAGCTGTAAAGATGCAGCCCGCCCAGTTCAGCCACGACCGTGGGCATGGCCGCAGACACCACCAGGGCATCCATGGCACCCAGAAAAAGAGCCAAAAGTGCCGCAACGATAACGGCCCAGCGCTGCGTTGGAGAAATCGTCAAAACCGGTTATCTTTCGCAATTTTTGTATTTAACTCGTTTCAAAACACTCAGGTTTTGGTTCAGGGTAAGGCGTCCCGTGAATTGAAAACGGAGCGTACACGGAGTACGTGAGTATTGCAATTCGCGGGACAACGCAGCCCTCGGCCAAAAGATGAGTGTTTTGAGACGAGTTTAGGCGGTGCCCCAGTCGTACCGCCGTTTGATGTACTTCAGGATTAAGGATGTCTCGGTTCGAACGACACCGTTTATTTTGTATACCTTATTAAAGATTAAATCATTCAGCTCATCCAGAGACTTGGCCACAAATTCGGTGTAAATGTCCGAATTCCCCGTGGCATGAACAACAAACCAGATCGATTTTATTTTCGACAATTCCTTGGTAACGCTTTCAATTCTGTTGATATCAACCTTAATTCTAAGGATACCGACAATCTTAAAACCCAGCTTGATCGGATTGCTGACCGCCACGATCTGAATGAATTCTTCTTCAATCAGGCGGTTTAACCGGCTGCGTACCGTCGCCTCCGACATTCCCAGTTTCTTGGCAATTTCGGTATTGGGTATGCGACCGTCTTTTTGCAACAGCTCGATCATCTGGCAATCTATTTGATCCAGTATTTTCTTTTTATTGGATGAATTATTCCGCTTCATTACTCCCCCTCATTCTGAAATGACGATTGATCCGCCGCGGAAAGAATGGCGAATTAATCATTCGACTTTCCGGAAACGCTACCACTGAAAAATAAAAAAAACAACAATTATTTGTTTGATAACGTGATATATTTAATATAAATTTATTTAATTCGTTTTTTAATAACAATTAATTAATATTTTTCGCAGATAAATAAAAATTAGCTCTTGACAATAAAATAGGATTTGCCTAAAGTTGCTTAAAATTGATACGGTAGCAAATTAAGCTTTTGAAATATTCGTTTGCAATTTTTAACCCAATAAATTTAATCCTTTATCAGAAATCAGCAAAGGAGGACGCAATATGTCACTGCCATTAATGAAAAATTACATCAACGGTGAATGGGTGGAATCCAACTCGAAAACGATGGGGGATGTATGGAACCCGGCCCAGGGAGAAAAAATCGCCCAGGTCGCCTACGGAACCAGCGAAGACGTTGACAAGGCGGTCAAAGCCGCCAAAGACGCTTACTGGGAATGGCGCACCACACCGCCGCTGACGCGTGCCCGTTATTTGTTCAGACTCAAAGATGCCTTTGAGGAAAATTTCGAGGAAATCGCCCGGGTTCTGACCACCGAGCAGGGCAAGTGCATCGACGAGGCGCGCGGTGAAGTCCGGCGCATGATCGAAAATGTTGAGCATGCCACCGGTGTTACGACGCTGATGACCGGCTATACGCTGGAAGACATCGCCAAAGACATCGATTGCATGGGCCATCGCCAGCCACTGGGTGTATTCGCGGGTATTGTGCCATACAATTTCCCCGGGATGGTGGCCTGGTGGTTTCTGCCCTATGCCCTTGTCTGCGGCAACACCTATATTATCAAACCGTCCGAGCTGGTTCCCATGACCCAAACCAAAATCTTTGAAATCATTGATGAGATTGGTTTTCCCGAAGGCGTCGTCAACATGGTCCACGGCT
>JBFFCW010000415.1:0-3600 GCA_041559695.1 Desulfobacterales bacterium | reverse complement strand
TCAGGCTTTGATCGCAAAGCGGTTGAAGTAAAAGTACAAGACCTAAAATCCGGTATTGCCAGAGATATTCACGACGAATCGCATCGCGGTTATACGGCCCTTGTGGTTGGGCGTTGCGGAGTCAGCAAAATTGATGACATGATGATGGGAAGTGTGGCCTCCAAACTCGTCGAAATTACCAACCACATTCCCCTCATTGTCGTGGGTGAACATCCTGATTCAAAAAAAATTCTCGTCGCACTGGATGGCTCCGAGGGATCGATGCAGGCAATTAAATTTGCCGGTACCGCCACCAACCCTGGCGCTTGCGAACTGATGTTGTGCCATGTGGTCAGGCCCCTGGAACTCCAAAAATTAGGCACAAGAGAGCGCTTTATTTCAAAACATGAAAAAGATTGGATTGCTTCCAACCAAAGACAAATGGTGCCGATCTTTATTGAAGCCAAAAATCAATTGATGCACGCCGGGTTTCCTGAAAGGAATTTATCCACCGCGATTCTGACCTCTGAAAAGAGCAGGGCAGCAGCTATTGTAAAGGCTGCCACCGACGGCGGCTATGATACGATTGCGATGGGCAGAAGAGGATTAACCTCGGTCGAAGAATTCAGGCTCGGACGGGTATGCCGGAAAATTTTACATTTCGCCTATCGTCCGGCTTTGTGGATTTTCAGCTAAAATGACTTAAATCGCATTTGGATCGATTCAAAAAAACCTT
This sequence comes from Desulfobacterales bacterium, assembly GCA_041559695.1. Lineage (GTDB taxonomy): Bacteria > Desulfobacterota > Desulfobacteria > Desulfobacterales > JAHEIW01 > JAHEIW01. Next base: position 2,885 of record JBFFCW010000415.1, on the reverse strand, counting down.
GCGTCTATTCAATTCAAATAACCTTTTAAACAGGGAATTTTCTTGCAGCTTACCGCTATGACACAAAATATACTTTCAGCAAGAAGTATTTGTGTGTTGCTTATTGTCCTGCCTTTTTTCGTCGCCGGTTTGTGTTACTTCACCCGCATCAGCAACATTCGATTCATGCTGGTTCTAATAACCGGTTGCTTGCTGATTGCCGGTGCCCTGGCCCTGATTTTCCCGACGCCGTTTGGTTTTTCTTTGGAGCCTATTTTCGGCGTGCGCGTGGATGTCATGGTTGAAGCCTTGGATTTTTTCCTGCTGACGATCATTTTATATTTCGGATTCAAGCACCGCAGCTGGGTCATAAAGGCCCTGGCGCTTTTTCAGCTCATTTTTTTGGCCTATTTTGAGTTTTTTCTGGTCAAAAACCGAATACCTTCCACAACCTTTTTTTGCGATCATTTATCTCTTCTGATGCTTTTAGTGATCAACTTGGTTGGCTCGCTCATTTGTTTTCAGGCGATTGCCTACATGAAAAATCACGAAACGCATTTGCAGCTGGCAACTTCGAGACAACACCGGTTTTTCTGCGTCATGATGCTGTTTTTGGGCGCCATGAACGGGTTGGTGCTTTGCAATGATATGGGGTTTTTTTACTTTTTCTTCGAGCTGACAACCCTTTGCTCTTTTCTTCTGATTGCGCATGATGGCACCGAATTGGCAATCCAGAATGCAATACGGGCCTTGTGGATGAACAGCCTGGGCGGCGCCGTTTTTATCATCGGGCTGATTTTCGTTTATGCGAGTGCGGGCGTGTTGGAGCTTCAGCAAATTTTGATTTCCGGTAAAATGGAAAACGGTCTGAATTTATTGGCAGTTGCCCTTCTTTGTTTTGCGGCGTTCACGAAATCCGCTCAGTTTCCTTTCCAGAGCTGGCTGTTAGGTGCAATGGTTGCACCCACGCCGGTATCCGCACTGTTGCACTCAAGCACCATGGTCAAAATTGGCGTCTATCTCGTTTTGCGGCTGGCCCCGGCGATGAACGGTACCTTTTTGAGCCACTGTGTCGCTGTTTTTGGCGGATTTGCCTTTCTGTCTGCTGCCGCACTGGCGGTCGGTCAAAGCAACGGTAAAAAGGTTTTAGCGTATTCCACCATCAGTAACTTAGGTCTCATTTTCGCTTGCGCCGGATTGAACTCGCCGCAGGCCATAATTGCCGGAATGCTGTTAATTGTTTTCCATGCCATCATTAAAGCCCTCCTGTTTCTGTGCGTCGGAACCATCGAGCAGCACATCGCCAGCCGTGATATCGAAAACATGCGGGGATTGTACGCGAACATGCCGCTGACAGCGCTCATCACCGTTATGGGCGTCATCATGATGATCATGCCGCCTTTCGGCGTTCTCCTGAGTAAATGGATGGCCATCGAGGCCGCTGCTCGAAACCTCTATGTTGTCATTATGATTGCTCTTGGAAGTGCGTTAACGGTGATGTATTGGGCGCGTTGGGCCGGGACGCTGATGAGCGATCCCTTTGCCGGCAGATTTAAACTGGAACGCCAGCCGCTGCTAACGTGGGGCGCTCTGGGCGTATTATGTCTGGTTGCAGGCATAACCAGCGTTGCGGCCCCCTGGCTATATGCGTGGATGGCAGTGCCGGCATTGAATGTGGGATATTCCGCGCCCTTTGCAGTGAACCGCGGTATTTTGGAAAATACGACCGGCGCTTTTGCCGTTTTCCCGTTGAGTATGGTCGCAATCCTCGGATTTGTCGTTGCCATTTTGGCTGTCAAAAAAGCTGCCGGAGCGCGGGTCGTTGCGCCATATCTGAGCGGGGTGCAGACGCCTACGCCGGGTGTATTTAAAGGCCCCATGAACCGTTTGGTTAAAGCCGAGGCCAGAAACTATTACCTGGCCGCTATCTTCGGCGAGCCGCGGCTGACGACCTGGATTAATCTCGGCGCAGCGGTGCTTCTCACGCTGATTGTGGGAGGTACGTTATGACAGATACGGCTGCATATATCTTCATCGGGCTCATCGCCGGGCCGCTGCTGGGCGGATTGGTCAGCGGCCTGGACCGAATTCTGACGGCCCGTCTGCAGTCACGTATCGGACCACCGCTTTGGCAGCCCTTTTACGATGTCGTAAAACTCTGGGGGAAGGAAAAAACAGTCGTAAACGTTTGGCAGGCATTTTGCGCTTACTGTTACGTGGCGGCCACCTCCATCGCATTGGTTCTCTTTTTTCTAAAGTCGGATCTGTTGTTAATCCTCTTCACGCAGGCCGTCGGTGCCGTTTTTTTAGTGGTCGGCGCACTTTCTTCCACCTCACCCTTCAGCCAGGTGGGGGCGCACCGCGAGCTTCTGCAGATTCTGTCCTATGAACCGCTACTGGTTTTTGTCGCCATCGGAATTTATCTTGAAACCGGCAGCTTCAAAATTGCAGGACTCGACACCTGGAACGAGCCGCTGCTGATGAAACTGCCGTTTTTATTTGTGGTTCTCGGATATGCACTGACCATCAAGCTTCGCAAGTCGCCGTTTGATCTATCCACCTCTCATCACGCGCATCAAGAACTCGTCAAGGGTCTGCTCACGGATTATTCGGGCCCGTTTTTGGCCCTTACTGAGATCGGTCATTGGTATGAAATAGTGTTGATGCTGGGTTTTTGTTCACTTTTCTGGGCCAGCAACTGGTATGCGATGATGATTCTGATTCTGGCGACTTATTTTCTGGAAGTTCTGATTGACAACGTCTCGGCGCGCATGAACTGGCGCTGGATGCTCGGTTATGTTTGGGCGATGGGACTGACATTGTCTCTGGTAAATATTATCTGGTTGTACGCCGGCTAAAAGGTGACGGACATGCTTAAGAAACTTATACAAAAAGCGCGAATCAAG
>JBFFCW010000414.1:0-3601 GCA_041559695.1 Desulfobacterales bacterium | reverse complement strand
GGATAAAAATATGGATACGGACATCCTGGCAAAAATGGAAATCCGGCAGGGTGACATTACCCGGCTGGAAGTGGATGCGATTGTAAATGCCGCCAACACGAGGCTCTTAGGGGGCGGCGGCGTGGATGGAGCCATTCATCGAGCCGCCGGGCCGCAATTATTGGAAGCGTGCCGTACCATCGGCGGTTGCCCCACCGGTGAGGCCCGGATTACCGGCGGATACAATCTGCCGGCGCGCCATGTTATTCATACCGTTGGACCGGTATACAGCGGTAAGCCGCAGGATAGCCGGCTGCTGACCAGCTGTTATTTAAATAGTTTAACACTGGCCGTTGAAAACAACCTGGCGACGATTGCGTTTCCGGCCATCAGCTGCGGCGTATACGGCTACCCGATTGAAGATGCCTGTAAAATTGCCGTAGATACCAGCTGTAATTTTTTAAAAGCGAATCCGTCTCTTGAAAAAATAATTTTCATCCTATTTTCCGAAAAAGATTGTGCAATTTATGACGTCTATTTGCAGTCGATATCTTAAGCCGTTAATTCTAATACCTTAAAGCTTATTTTTTCACCACGAAAACACGAAATACATAAAGCACTAAATTTATTTTTTTTCGTGTTTTCGTACTTTCGTGCTTTCGTGGTTTCGTGGTTAGCCACTCCTTTTCCGATACGGCTTGTGCCATTTAGATGAATTCATTTTAGATTTGACAAATTGCCCCGGCATAGTTAACATTTAATGCAATCTAAGCAATTCCGGCCAGATTTCCCGAGCTGAGCTGAAAACATGTAAGGAGGATAAAAATATTATGGTTGAAATAACTGAGGAAGCGAGAAAACAGATTCAGGAATACTTTGAGGGCAAAGAGGTCGCGCCGATTCGGATCTTTTTGAATGCCGGAGGTTGAGGAGGCCCTTCTCTGGCTATGGCTCTGGATGAGCCTAAAGACGAAGACAGTGTTTTCGATGTAAACGGCTTTCAATTTATTATGGAAAAAGAATTCTATGAAAAAGCACAGCCCGTAAAGGTCGATTTTTTAGGATACGGGTTTAAAATTGATTCGAGCATTGAATTCAGCGCCGGCGACTCCGCCTGCGGAAGCTGCAGCACATCAGGACACTGCAGCGATTAAATACCCATACCGGCAGATAAAAAGGGCGGCACCCCAGGGCGTGTCGCCCTTTTTTTCGTTCGGCACCGGCACCTGAAAAACAGGAAACACTGGCAAGGTTTTTGAGATGAGTTCCAGTATCCCGTTAATTGTTATTGGTTGCGAACAATGCCTTCAATGATTTCGGAAAAAGTGAAAGAAATCATCAGCTATCACGAAGCGACCAAGCATCATTACGATCGTTACGCCAGATCTCCGGGTTACATGGACTGGCAAAATCAGCCGAATCCCTTTCGCTCTTATGTGGGAGCGCCGGCATTGCCCTTACCGCTGCTGGAAAATGATCCGGCAGCGGCCCACCGGGATTTATATGATCGCCAAAAAAATCCAGCGCAGCCGGTAACCATTGAGACCCTTGCGGGCTTTCTTGAACTGTCTCTGGGCCTATCCGCCTGGAAAGCGGCATCCGGCTCGCAGTGGTCTCTCAGAATAAATCCTTCAAGCGGAAATCTACACCCCACCGAGGCGCATCTGATTGTGCCGCCTCTGAATTCCAAACAAAGCGGCGTCTATCATTACAACGCCCTCGGTCATGTGCTGGAAAAACGCGCCGACGTTCCTGCCGAATTGTGGCAGCGCCTGGTATCTCATTTCGGGGTAGACGGATTCTTCATCGGCATCAGCAGTATATTCTGGCGCGAATCCTGGAAATACGGTGAGCGCGCATTTCGCTACTGCAATCACGATGCCGGCCATGCCCTGGCCTGCGTCAGCTTTTCAGCCAATCTGTTCGGGTGGAAGGTATCCTATTTGAACGCGCTGTCCGACGAGGAAATCCAGGCGGTTATGGGTTTTGATCAAATCCGTTTCCGCAAATTAGAAGCGGAACACACCGATTTTTTATGTTTTGTCCATCCGCTGACGTCACTTCACATCCCGCGGGATTTGCCGGATCAAATCATAACCGAATTCGCCGATTTACGGTTTGTTGGCGAACCGGACCCATTGAGTCAGGACAGTGTAAACTGGGAACTCATTTATCAAACGGCCCGCCAGACCTGCAAACCGGCCACCGCAGAAATCACGGTTAGACTGGAAAATCGGAAATTGTCCGCCGGTGAGCCCGGCCAATTATCCGCGGCCCAAATCATCCGAAATCGAAGAAGCGCAACCGATTTTGATCGAAATGGTTCTATCACCAGAAACCAGTTTTTGAGCATACTGGATAAAACCCTGCCGCGCGTGAATAACGCTCCTTTTGATGCCGAATTAATAGAAGCTTCAACCCATCTGCTTCTTTTTGTTCACAGCGTGGCGGGTATGGCAGCGGGGCTTTATTTTTTGTGTCGGTGTGACGAGGATCTTGCTGAAATAAAGCGAATCTCTCGCTCCGATTTTCTCTGGGAGCCGGTCGAAACCGATTTCCCGCTCTATCTTCTTTCAGAAGGCAATTACCGGCAGCAAGCCATGATGGTCAGCTGCCATCAGGATATTGCCGGATCCAGCGCTTTCTCGCTGGGAATGATTGCAAAATTTAAAGACGTTATCACCGCCGCACCTTATCGCTATCGGCATTTGTTCTGGGAAACCGGAATGATCGGGCAGGTGTTGTATCTGGAAGCTGAAGCCTGCGGGGTCAGAGGCACGGGCATCGGCTGTTTTTTTGATGATGCCGTTCACGAAATCATGGGTTTTAGCGACAATCACTATCAAAGCCTCTACCATTTCACCGTCGGCAAACCCCTTGAGGACCCGCGATTGACCACCTATCCGCCATACCACCACCTCAAAAACCGCTAAAACACTCGTTTCAAAACAATCATCTTTTAGCCCAGGACGGTGTTGGGCAGCGTCGAGATTTACTCACGTACTTAAAGTACGCTCCGCCATTTAGACACCACCCGCCTTAGCCTGTTGAACACATTAATTTATTCAATAAGATGTGAAATCCCGCTTTGAAGCGGGGAACTAAAATCTAACTGTTTCAAACGAGTTTTGGGTTTAAAAACATTGCAACTGGATGTTGGAGTAACTATGTTGAAGTACTATTGTTATTTTTAGCATGAATTGAACGGGTCCAAAGGAAAACTTCGAAATTCGAAATTCCTCGTTCGATATTCGATATTCAATGAACATCGCCGCCTTGTACGAGCGGCAATGGATTACCAACAGGAGAAGACGATGGCTCCCAACCAGCTGATCAATGAAAAAAGCCCTTACCTTTTGCAGCATGCCCATAACCCGGTCGACTGGCACGCCTGGTCTGAACGGACATTTGACCTTGCCCGCAAGCAAAACAAACCGATCTTTCTTTCGATTGGTTATGCCACCTGCCACTGGTGTCATGTTATGGAAAAAGAATCCTTTGAAGACCAAGCCGTTGCCCGGCACTTAAACGACACCTTTATCTGTATTAAGGTCGACCGGGAGGAGCGACCCGATATCGATGCGGTATACATGGCTGTCTGTCAAATGTTAACCGGAAGCGG
>JBFFCW010000413.1:0-3649 GCA_041559695.1 Desulfobacterales bacterium | reverse complement strand
GTCAGGTGTCAGGAATATATATGCGTCCGCCCTATGCTTCAAAGGTCCAGCATTTAATTGTTTCGAGGATAGATAACAGCAGGAAGAGGTAAGTGAATGGGCCAGCAGGCGGTGGTTAAAAGCCTGACACCTGAAAACTGACCCGGCATCTTTCAGATGCCGGCGACACATCCCGGAGCGCGGATCATTAACACCGGAACACAGGCCGAGCGCAAAACCCGGTCGGCCACGCTGCCCATCACCCAGCGACTGACCCCCGATCGGCCATGACTGGCAATGACAATGAGGTCCACTCCGTTTTTTTCAGCCCAGTGCGCCAGGGTATCGGCCACCTTGCCTTCCAGAACTTCATAGCCGAGCACCGCCCCTTCAAGGCGTGTGTTTTCCACGATCTGTTTCAAATAGGTTTCGGCAGTTTGTTTGTGTTGTTCTTCCAGTTTCCGGCGCTCGTTTTCGCTAAAGCCGAAGTCGCCTCTGGCCGGCACGCTGGCCGGCAAATGAATCGGGTTGATCACACGCACAAATACGACGCTGGTAATTTTACACCCGGTCGTAATCGCCGCCACATGCGGCATGACACATTCCGCCAGATCCGAACCATCCAAAGGAACCATGATTTTGTTGTACATGATCAGTTGCCCCCTTTTAGATGCCTGCCTTTTAGGCTATTGTTCTGTGAGAATATAAGAACGCACATGCAGAGGTGTCAACGCAGTAAATATGGCTTTTTTTGAGAAGGGTAGGCCTGGCTGGTAAACTTTTATTTTGACCCGCAGAACCGCAGAACATGGAACAGCAGAATATCGACGCCGAAAATTTTGCATTCTTTCTTGGAAAACCTCTGCGGTTCGATATTCAGAATAAAGGAAATTGAGGCGCTTTACCAGAGGACTGACACCCGACACCTGAAACCTGAGGCCGGCCGGCAGCCGGCCGATTTAGACCATCCCCTTGAAAGCCATAAAGGTGAGCGACAGGATTCCGGCGGTAACGAGGGCGATAGAGGTGTCCTGCAGCGGCCGCGGTACCCGGGCAATAAGAATGCGTTCCCGGACGCCGGCAAAAAGAATAAGTGCCAGAGCGAATCCGACGGCATAGCTGAACGATGCAACAAGTGCTTGCAGGAAGGTATACTCTTCATTGACAAGAATAAGACAGACGCCCATTACCGCACAGTTGGTTGTAATCAGAGGCAAAAAAATACCAAGACCGGCATACAGGGCCGGGATGCTCTTTTTAAGAAACATCTCCACAAACTGCACAAGGGAGGCAATGACCAGAATGAACGCTACGGTTCGCAAATATTCAAGGCCCAGCTTCTGTAGGAAAAAGGTGTTTGTGATCCAGGTAATAACGCCTGCCAACACCATCACAAATATAACGGCCATCCCCATTCCGATGGCTGTTTCCATCTTTTTGGATGTTCCCAGAAAGGGGCAGTTGCCCAGATATTGGGCCAGAAGGATATTGTTTATGAGAATGCTGCTGATTGCAAGTACGACTAAATCACCCATAAGTGACTCCTATCTTTTCCCCACCAGGTTCATCATGCATAGCATCAAGCCCAGGGCTACAAATGCGCCGGGGGCTTCGACCATGAACGAAAACGGTTGAAACGATGGCCCCATTATTTGAATTGGTTTTTCCCAAAATGTTAAGACTCCTGTGCCCAGCAATTCACGGACAGCGGCTAATGCCATTAGCGACAGGGTAAATCCAATCCCGATTCCCAATCCGTCCAAAAGTGAGCGCAAGATTCCATTTTTAGAAGCAAACGCTTCGGCTCGGCCTAAGATGACACAGTTTACAACAATCAGTGGAATAAAAATGCCCAGCTTCTTAAACAGCGGATACGTATAGGCTTGCATGAGCAGTTCGGCAATCGTGACAAAGGTGGCAATAATGACAATGTAAGATGCAATTCGAACTTTCGACGGTATCACTTTTCGTAACGATGCCACCAAAATGTTGGAGCATACCAGGACAAAGGTTGTTGCGACACCCATTCCAATGCCGTTTTCCACCGCTTTGGTTACTGCTAATACCGGACAAAGGCCCAGCACCAGGCGAAATGGCGGTACTTCATCCCAGAGTCCCTTAACAAATTCCTGAGTCAGTGTCTTTGCCATTACTTTTATCCTATTTTTTAAAGTCTTTTAATTTTTCTTCAATTTGAGGTTTCAGCTTCTTGTAAATGCCACCGGCCTGTGTTGCTGCCGAACTGACGGCTCGCGAGGTCAAGGTGGCACCGCTGATTGCATTGATGGCCCCGCCATCCTGGGTTACTTTAAATGGTTCTTCCAGCGAAAGGTCTTTGAACTGGCCCACAAAACTTGGATCTGTTTCAGCCTTTGCTCCCATTCCCGGTGTTTCAGCATGGGTGGTCACGCCGGCGCCAACGACTTTATCTTCCTTAATATCGATGCCGACCATCAACCCGACTTCTCCGCCATATCCGCCTTTGCCAAACGTCTCTAAAGCAACAGCCCGACGCTCACCCTCAAAAATAGCCACAAAAAAGCTTCTTTTAATCTCGCCATCCATGATATCAAACCGATCCTTTATGGGGTCATTTGTGGCTTCTTCGAAGATTTTCAAGAGGGCCGGACCTTTCACAAATTTAAGCACCTGGTTTGCTATTTTGTCTTCGGTTCGATCATAAATAGCGGCCAGCAGCCCTCCTGATAAGGTGGCCAGAATTGTAAGAACAAGCAGCATTTTGATCATTTCACGCATATTATCCAACCTTTCCGAGCGCTTCGGGTCTGATTTTGTCCAGCAGCGGGCTAATCAGGTTGATCACCAGGATGGCTAAAATGACGCCGTCAATCCAGGCGCCGATATTGCGGATCAGCACGGTCATGATGCCACCGGCAGCGCCGTAGATGAGCATGGGAACAAAATTTACCGGCGAAGATGAATCCTCGGTGGCCAGAAAAAAGGCGCCGATGAGGCTATAGCCGGTTAACAGGTGAAATGCCGGAGGCGCAAATCGGGCCGGATCGTAAAGGTTAAACAAAAATGCGGCGAAATATATGCCGGCCAGAAACGTGAGCGCTATCTCCCAGCGGATAAATCCCCTCAGCATAAGGTAAATCCCGCCGATCAAAAGCCCCAGACCGAAGGCGGATCCGATGCCGCCGAGCTGCCGGCCCATTAGAAGATCGGTTAACCTGAAGGCATCCGCCGAGGCGGCGCCAAAATACTTGGTAGCCGCCAATGGATAAATGGTGGCAAATTCGAGATCATAATTTAGCAGCGCGGCGTCAAAGTCGAACAGGTTGCCCCATGACAGCAGCATCATGGCAATTGCCAGCGCCACGGGATGAAAGGCATTGCTGCCGATGCCGCCGAATATCTGTTTGCCGATAACGATGACCAGAAAAGTTCCGGTGATCACCGCCCACCAGGGCATGGTTGCCGGAACGAGCATGCCAAACAGCAGCCCGAGCACAGCGGCATTTCCGTCGCCGATGGTTATAGACCTTTTGGTTACCAGGTTGATGACCAGTTCCCAGATAATGGCTGTGGAAATCGACAGGCAGACCACGCTGAAGGCCGGCATGCCGTAATGGTAAAAACCCATCAAAAGTGCCGGCAGGGCTGCCAGCATCATGTGATAGCTGCGTTCGGTTACCCTCTGCCCGCT
>JBFFCW010000412.1:0-3652 GCA_041559695.1 Desulfobacterales bacterium | reverse complement strand
TTAGCTTTCTTATAGTGGGTATCATCATTTGCCGTCAAGCTTTTTTCAAATTATTAATATAAAATGAATCTTTATTCAGACATTTAAGAGATTACCAATTGACAATTATTTATGAAAAGCTTAATCTTTTAGTTTCGTTGAACAAATCATCTCGGTACGTTCGCCAAATGAAAAATTCCTGTGATCCCAAGGCCCGATTACCTCAACCGCAAACCGTCATCCTGCTAAACTCAATATCACCCACGAGGAGGAAGAATTGTGAGTAATTTAGATAAATTTAAGGAAATGAGCAAAGGGCTTGATCTGGTCCAGGCCATTGCCGAAGCGGACCGCTGCCTGCTTTGCCACGACGCCCCCTGCTCCGAGGGGTGTCCGGCCGATACCCAGCCGGGTGAATTTATCCGCAAGCTGCGGTTTAAAAATGTCACCGGTGCCATACGAACGATTAAAGAAAATAATATAATGGGAGGCGCCTGCGGCGTACTTTGCCCGGCGTCGCGACTTTGCGAAGAAAAATGCAGCGCTATGTTTAAATCTCTGAATCGACCCGAAGGCGCGGATCGGCCGATTGAGATCGGTAGAATCCAGCGCTTTTTGGTGGAACATTCCTGGGAAAGAGGCTTCAAAATATTTGAAAAACCTGAACCCCGATCCGAAAAGATAGCGGTGGTGGGCTCCGGTCCGGGCGGTTTGAGTTGTGCGGCCGAATTGGCCAAAGACGGCTATCAGGTGACGATTTTTGAGGCACGGCCGGAACCCGGCGGGGTTTTGCGGTATGGGGTGGTCTCCTATCGCTTCGATCTGGACTTCCTCAAGCATGAAATGTCCGACGTTGAAGCACTGGGCGTTAACTTTGAATGCAACACCCCGATTGACAGCAAAAATGGCGCTGAAAAACTATTAAAAGATGGTTTTGATGCCGTGTTTCTGGCCCCGGGTCTATGGGACGCGGCCACGATCAAACCGGACGGCAAAGATATCGAAGGCCTGTATTCATCGGTAGACTACTTGGCGGCGCTGCGTGACGGACGCTTTGAGGAAATAGAAAAGAAAATAAAAGGCAAGACCGTTGCGGTCATCGGCGGCGGATCGGTGGCCATGGATTGTATCGAATCTGCTGCCAGACTCGATCCCAAAGATGTTTATCTGATATACCGGCGGTCCTATTGCCAGATGCCGGCCGAGCCCGATGAGCGTATTGAGGCCCAGGAAGCCGGGGTCCACTTTCTGCTGCTGAACCAGCCGGTGGATTATGTGACCGATCAAAAGAGCCGGCTCAAGGGACTGAAGCTGCTCCGTACCCGTTTGGGAGAGCCGGACGAATCCGGTAGGCGAAAGCCTGAACCAATTGACGGTTCCGAATGGATCATGGATGCGGATGTCGTGATCGAGGCGATTGGCAATAAAGCCCCGGATGAATCCCCCGACTGGTATCCCAATGTCAAAGTCGATGGCAAAAAGCTCATCAAGGCTGACCCGGAGACCGGGAAAACCTCGGTCGACGGCATTTTTGCCGGTGGTGATATCGTCCGCGGGCCCGCTCTGGTGGTTCAGGCGGTTCAGGATGGCAAAGTGGCCGCCCGGGCGATCAAAGCGTACCTCAACAAATGACGGAGGAACTAAAAAGCGGCTGATACCTAACCTTTTGTTCAAACATTTAAGATCATGATGGAATATTGGAAAGATGGAATAATGGGCAATAAAAGAGGAACTTATCGATTTTTAAACAGACAGAATTCCTTTTAACCCGGCATTCCAAAATTTCAGTACTCCACTATTCCAATTTTTAATAAAGCCAAGATACTTAACACGGAGGTAATATGGTGGCTAACAACGTTGATTTATCCATAGATTTTTGCGGGGTAAAATTCAAAAATCCGTTTCTGCTCTCATCATCACCGGTTTCCAACAGCGCCGAGATGGTGGCGCGATCATTTGATGCCGGCTGGAGCGGGGTGGTGTTTAAAACCCTGAATTCGGACCGGCTGCCGATCGTCCATCCCTCGCCCCGCATGCACTGCGTTCACTACGGCAGCAAAAAGGCAATGGCGGTGCAAAATGTTGAAATGATATCCGATCGCCCCTTGAAGGATAATCTCGCTGAGTTTCTGTATTTAAAGAAGAATTACCCCGATCATCCCATCATCGCCAGCATCATGGGTTTTTTCACGGATGAATGGGCGTATCTGGCCAAGGCCGCCGAAGACAACGGGGCCGATATACTGGAGCTCAATTTTTCCTGCCCCCACATGTGCATCGAGGGGGCCGGCCATAAGGTCGGCCAGGCTTTTAAGCTGCTCGAAGGCTTTACCGCAGCGGTCAAAGATGTGGTATCTATTCCGGTGATGGCTAAAATGACACCCAATATTACCGACATGAATGAACCGGCCATGTATGCCAAAAATGGTGGCGCGGACGCCATCTCCGCCATCAATACAGTGCGGGGCATTTCTTCAGTCGGTCTGGATGATTTTGTTCCCACGCCCAATGTTTTCGGCAAAGGTGCCATCAGCGGTACCTCGGGACCGGCCGTGCGGCCCATTGGGCTGAATTTCATCGCCTCCATGGCCCAGAATAATGAGCTGAATCTGCCGCTCTCGGGCATCGGCGGCATCGAGACCTGGATCGATGCCTTTGAATACATCCTGCTGGGCGCCTCAACGATTCAGGTGACCACCGGTATTATGCATTACGGTTATCGCATCGTTGAAGACATGATCGAAGGTCTTTCAGATTTTATGTCCGAACGGGGTGTAAAACAGATCTCGGATCTGGTGGGCAAAGCGTTGCCGAACCTGCATGAAACCGAGGCCTTTGATTTGGAGCGTCAGGGGATTACCCAGTATGATCTGGATAAGTGCATTGGCTGCGGCCAGTGCTATATCGTCTGTCAGGATGCTGCCGGCCAGGCCATTGAATGGGATGCGGCCAGCCGGCAACCGAAATTGATCGAAGAAAAATGCTTGAGCTGTATGCTGTGCAAATTTGTCTGCCCGGTTCCGGATCTGATTTCCTACAAGGAGATGCCCAAGGATTGGAACCGTCAGGAAACGGCGGTTATGGATAAAAATATGGAGAAAGACATTAAACTAGAGCCATTTACCAAGGAGGGCCCCGATGAGTGTGTTATTTAAAGGAGGTACAATCGTTAACGCCACCGGTCGTTATGTGGCTGATGTGTTTGCAGATGGCGACAAAATAAAATCGATCGGGACGGAGTTGGACAACCCGGCGGATGAGGTCGTTGATGCCAAGGGACACTATATTCTTCCCGGCGCCATTGACCCGCACACCCACCTTTGCATGCCGTTTATGGGAACCTATGCCCAGGATGACTATGAAACCGGCACCATCGCAGCGGCCTGCGGCGGCGTGACCTGTGTGGTGGATTTTGACCTGCAGCAAAAGGGCGAAACCCTGCTGGAGGCCATCGAACGCAAAAAAGCGCTGGCCGAAGGAAAAGTTGCGGTGGATTATTCTTTGCACCCGGCCGTTATGGATCCCCGGCCGGAAGTCATCGAGGAAGTCAAAAACGCCTGCCAGGATTACGGCACACCCAGCTTTAAGATTTTTATGGTCTATGACTTCCGGGTCGATGATGCCACCATGATCAAGTTATTGGAACAGACCAAACAGTATGGCGGTCTGGTAC
>JBFFCW010000411.1:0-3654 GCA_041559695.1 Desulfobacterales bacterium | reverse complement strand
TTTAAACAATGGTTTTAAATCTGAATCATCCATGCGGAAGGTCACTTTCAATACCATCGATCGGGTCATCCTGACACCGGTGGAACTGTGCCACTTGCCGAAACCGTCGTTGTGGGTTCTTCTGGCATCGTTTCTGATCTCCGGGATTGGGCCCCATGTTTTTTCCTTTTCAGCCGCATGGTTCAGGGGAATCATGCTGACGGTCGCCTATGCAGCCGGAATCCTGGCCGGGGCGGTCGCCACTCCGGCGCTTTTGCCCTGGATACCGGGACGATCCTTTGCGCTGAAAGGGGCCATCACCGGTGTTTTGAGCGCCGCCGGAATTACAGCGCTGTTTGGAAGCGATGTGCAGCTTTTAGGCGCCCTGGCGCTGATACTTTGGACGACGGCCGTCAGTTCTTACCTGGCAATGAATTTTACCGGATCAACGCCTTTTACTTCGCCTTCGGGGGTCGAAAAAGAAATGCGTAAAGCCATACCGTTGCAAGCGGCGGCCCTCTTAGTGGCGATGGTCGCATGGGTCGCATCAGCATTTGCAGGCTAGGTAATTCATTTTTGTTTTTGTGCTTTTTGTTAAAAAATGTTTTTGACCACAAAGATCACGAAGAACACAAAGAATGACGCTCGAAAAAAGCTCTTTCAGAGCCGTTGTGAACTTTGTGCCTTCGTGGTTATATATCAATTAATTTTGGCTGGTTTATTTTAGGATTTGCGAATGGAAAATTTTAGATACCTTCCCGGTGTGACAACGTTGAGACTGGATGAAAAGGCCTGCGTGGGTTGCGGCATGTGTGCAATCGTATGCCCTCATGAGGTTTTTTCACTCCACCGCAAAAAAGCCCGGATTCATGATTTAGACGGGTGTATGGAGTGCGGTGCCTGCGCCAAAAACTGCCCCACCGAAGCGATCGCTGTGGCCCCCGGGGTCGGATGCGCCTCCTATATTATTCAGACCTGGATCAAGGGCAAGAACACCGCCGTCTGCTGTGGTACATAATACAGTCGAAATTTAATTTCTCACCGCAGAGACACAAGGTTCGCAGAGAAAAAATCTTTGCGCCCTTTGCGTCTCCGCGGTGAAATAAAAAGCAAGCCCCCAACTATTATTCAGATAGTCGATCCCAAAAAGCCTTGGCTTTTGCCTCCCGGTGATCCTCGCCCGAATTCGAAATCTGATCAGACCCCGCCGGATAACCCCGCAAACGGGCAATGCGCTCTTCCAGCGGTGGATGGGTTGAAAATAAACCCATTAAACTTCTGCCCGACAACGGATTCACGATAAACATATGCGCCGTCGACGGATTGGCATTCATCGGCAGCTTTTTCGAATAGCGGCCAAGCTTATCCAGCGCCCGGGCCAATGCTTCCGGTGTTCCCGCAAAACCGGCACCGGTCGAATCCGCTAAATATTCTCGCGAACGGGATATGGCCATTTGAATAATCATGGCCGCAAATGGCGCCAAAAGTGACATCGCAATCAGGCCAACGGCGCCACGCCCGCCTTCGTCATCACTGCTCCCACCGCCGCCGAAAATGGCCGTCCAGCGCGCCATGCTCGCCAGGACCATAATGGCCCCGGCCATGGTTGCCGCTATGCTGCCGATTAAAATATCGCGGTTTTTCACATGCGCCATCTCGTGGGCCAGCACGCCGGTCACCTCATCTCGATCCATTAAATTAAGCAATCCTTGGGTAACCGCCACTACGGCATGTTCCGGGTTACGGCCGGTGGCAAACGCGTTGGGCGCTTCTTTGGGAATGATAAATAACTTGGGCATTGGAAGGCCGGCCTTGCGCGAAAGCGTTTGGACCATTTCATAAAGCTCCGGGGCTTGCTGCGGGCTGGCTTCCTGCGCACGATACATTTTTAATACGATTTTGTCCGAATACCAGTAGCTGAAAAAATTCATGCCGGCGGCAAGCAGCAGCGCGATAATCATACCCTGTCGCCCGCCGAATAGCTGGCCAATCCATAAAATCAACGCCGTCATCACGGCCAGCAAGATTGTGGTCCTTATCTGATTGCCCATAACAATTGGTTCCTTTCACGTTTCTGGAAATTTTTGGCTGACGGCAATTGGCAGCCAAATCGTATTAACGTTATGCCGATGCTGTTAGAATGGTGTTTACCGCTGCTGGTAAAATATAAAGCTTCGGTTCAAAAATCGCAACCGCTTGCTTCAAAAATCAGCCTGTATTTTGATTGTCGCAATGAAAAAAGCACAATATCTAGTGGCTCTTAAAAATGACTGCATCTAGTATTCATTTTATGCTTTACAATCTTATTTTTGCCGCTATAGTTAACATTATTTATAAAAGTCAATCACCAATAACTAAATGAAATTCAAAAAAATAATTATTGTTTTTCAAAAATACTTGTTGTCTGCCATATATTAATATGCTACAGGCTCACAGGTTATTTGAAAATAGAGATTAACCGATGTAAACGCCACCAAAATAAGTAAACCAATGGCCAGCACCCTCTTAGATATACCTGGTGGTGATGATGCGGCACAAACCGAATCCGGCGATGTCCCATTCACGATTTTGCTAAAGTGAGCGTGGTGAAGAAAATGGAAACTTCCAAAAAAAAGCCGCAACTCATCGAGCCATTTATTGAAGACGGCGATTCCGATAAGGCCCGATCCACAGGGCAAGCCGGCGTTGACCCCCAAATCAGCGCAACTGAAAAAAATGACATCTATGCGGTTTTCCGCAGGCTCACTGACGACAAGGGGTTGGATGACCGAAAATTGGTCATTAAAAATCAGCTTATCAATAAGCTTAACTTCATCAACTTTCAAGACAGCACCCTCCTGATTAATTTTAAACACCGCAATTACCATACACGCCTTACGCTATTGGCCAGACCGCAACCCTGCCTGGGCGACACGCTGGATTGCGTTTGGGAAAAATCAGAAGCGGGTCTGCAGGTACTCGATTTTTATGAATTTCAAAATATTTTGATACCGGACATCCAGAACCTCATTCAAGTGGAACCCGAAATCATCCGGATGGATAAAAAAGTCATCCGCCTGCGCTTACCGGATTATGGCTTTGAAGTCAGTTCGCGAAAGGTCATTCGCTACGGCTGTCACGATATAAAAGCCCAATTAATCCAAAACAGCACCCTGTTTTCCGGCACGCTGGTGGATTTTAATGCCTGTTCACTTAAGATCGAACTGAAAGCCGCTCCACCCCAAACGTTTGAATGGATCAATTTGGAATCGCCGGTCAACCTAATTCTATCGGACCATAAGGAAACCTATTATGCCGGTGAATGTAAAATCATTCGGCAAAGCGCCGGCAGGAAAAGCCGCGTCTATATTTTAAAACCACTCGTTCATGAAATTCAGCGGTTTAAGCATAAAGAGTTCCGCAACCAACGGTATCACTTGACACCGTCTCCGGATGTTCTCTTCCGGCACCCCTTTACCAGTAAGATGTTTGATCTTAAAGTCGTCGATTTATCGGGATCGGGATTTGCGGTAGAAGAAAATCAAAATAATTCTGTGCTATTGCCGGGGATGATTCTGCCTTCCCTGGAGTTGAGCTTTGCCAACAGTTTTAAGATCAAATGCCGCGCTCAAGTCGTTTATCGCAAAAACATTGAAGCTGAAAAAGCGGGGAATTGGGTTAAATGCGGTGTGGCTT
>JBFFCW010000410.1:0-3694 GCA_041559695.1 Desulfobacterales bacterium | reverse complement strand
CTTTCCACGCTTCTGGTGGTTCAATCATGTCTGGATGAAAAAGACCTGGGGGTGGCCACCTCTTCGAACCAGTTCGCCAGAACTCTGGGAGGGGCTGTGGGAGTAAGCATATGCGGCAGCTTTATTGCGGGCCGATTCTCCAACCTGTTTGAATCAGTGCGCACCTCAAACCTGGTGCGCCATTTGCCCGGCCAGATGGGTGAGGCCGGATTCGGCCAGACAGAGAGCCTGCTGCACCCGGAGGCTCAGGCAACAATGCCCGATGCGCTGCGCCATATGGTTCAAGACGCAGTTATGGGAGGTGTCAGTGGTGTATTTTGGACGGTGACAGTGGCTGCTGGTTTCTGCATACTGATCTGCCTGCTTGTGCCGGGAGAAAAGAAAAAAGCAAAAAAGTAGAATAAAGATTGAAATTGATACAGCGAAGTTTGGAAATGAACATTAGGCGCCGCCAATGCCATACTCCGCCTCTTCACCCAAAACCCCCCAGACTTCTTTCCATTTATCCTTTGCCAGGAATATTTTTGAATCGATAATGCTTTGATCATCGCTCCATTCAGACGGGCATTCGCGGGCCAGGGCCGCGATTCGCTGATCGATATCATTGATTATGGCGTTCAGATCATTTACAATCGGTGCTGCTTTTTCCCTGTCCACTCCCGTCAGGGCATCCGTTTTTTTGGATACGTCATTCATTTTCGCTTTCCAGGCGGCCAGTTCGCTGTTCACTGTTGCACAGTAGTCTTTGACATCCATAATTTCCTCCTTTTTTTAAGTGATTATTTATTAAAACTAAAAATGAAAAATAAGATGTCAACCGGGACGGAACGATCGGTGGGTCGAAGGGGCCTGGTTGGATGCCAGATCTTATCGTCCTTGTACTCGCAATCGGTTTTTGCATGTTTGTCGGGAACTTGGAAGAGCACGAGCACGAGTACGATTTGAGGATATTCGAGAAAATTAACCCGGAACGCTGAACCCTTGAACCATTATTTTTTCTTGAGGAATGCGTTTTCAATCGCCTGCATCCACTGGGGCGGGTAAGGAACTTTGAAGGCGGCGGTGTCTTTCTGGTTTTGGTCGTTTAAAAAATCGACTTTAACCAGGGATTGGTGCAGGTCCACACCTTTGTGGGATCGGTCGTGATAGACCCGTGCGACGCGGGGTCCCGGAATCTCCAGTTCAATCTTTTTAATCCGGCTGCGGTAAAACAGCGCATCGGAGAACAACAGCAAAAAGCCGCTGCTGCGGCTGGGTTTGCCCGGCTCCGAAGCTTTTCCGAAAAAGTTCACCCCGAAGCTCATGGCCAGAATCGGCCGGCTGCCGAAACGCTCGTCGATCCATTTACGGTCGCGCCAGCGCATCCAGGCAATATAGCCGATGATCCCGAAAAAAGCGATCGCAATAAAAATCCACTGTTGTTCATCTAAAAAATGCATAGCGGATATTGTAAAACCAATGAAGTTTAACCTCACGCAAAAGTGCCAGAAGATTTGATAAATTTACCACACAGAGATCACAAAGTTAAAAACGTTTAATTAATTTTTAATAATTTATCTTTTTTACAAAATTTTCTGTGCGCTCTGTGAGCTCTGTGTGAAACATATCTTAAACGCATGTTTAGCTGAATTCTGAGAGATATATCAACAGCTTCTTTCTGGCTATGTTATGCTTGTATCCACCATAGCTGCCCATGGCCGCCAGGATGGAAACGGCAATCTCTTCATCCTTTTTGCCGGCCTCGCGCTGCTCCCTTATTTTGTCCGCATTCAGCGCCACCAGCTGCCGATAGCTTTCCTGATCCCGCGAAAAGAAAACAAAAAATCCCAGGATAAAAACCAGAACGGAGGTGATCATGGCGACATACAGATCATATTTGGGGTCCGGGAAAATCGGCCGCAGCAGGCTGTCCGGATTGCCCGCATTCAGCAACGAATACATGGCCACCAGACCGATGATGACCATCAGAACGTAAATGATATAAAGCAGCGGTTTCGGCAACAATTCCGTATCCTTTTAAAAATGTTAAAATGGGGAAAAGCCGCGATGTGCTTTTCCCCACTTTTTTATATGAAGCTATCTCAAAAATAGCGCATCACGCTCATTTTCACGGCTGGAAGCCACTCCCAGATTGCATTGTTATCAGTGGGAGCGGCATCTTGCCGCGATATGCGCAAAAGCGCAGTCCGCCAACGAATTGAGACAGGTTTAAGATGAACCGGCAACCCCGTTAAACCGGTCGCGCTTCACCTTCTTTCATCGCGGCCCACTGCGCCTCGGCTTCCTGCCAGGCTTCTTCGGAAGCTTCCTTTTCCCAGACTTCAAGGCCGCGCTCCGCCCGGGTGGCGCCGGGCAGAAGGTTGTCCAGGAGTATGCCAAGTAAGGCGGTCACCGCCATTCCTGTGGTCAAAATGGCCTGCAGGATATCGCCGATCACTTTAATAAAGGCACCGCCGGCGCTCCAGTCAATCGGTACCGCATTTGCCGAAAGCATCGGGCTGAAATGATAGGGCACCGACAGTCCCGCAAAAAAGGATATACCGATGATAAACAGGTTGCGGGAGTTGTTCAAGTTGACAATCTGCAGGTTGGACAATCCGACGGATGCGATCATTCCGAACAGCCCCACGAACATTGCGCCCACCACCGGTTTGGGCAACGTGGCCAGGATGGCGCCGAACTTGGCCACAATGGGAATAATCAGCATCACCGCCGCACCGCAGCGCACCACCCGCCGGCTGGCGACGCGGGTCAGACCGATGGAGCCGATATTTTCGGAATAGGTGGTGGTCCCGTTGCAGGTTTGCAGGATACCGGCAACAAAGCAACCCAGACCCTCAGCGCCCAGGCCCCGGGAGATCATGCGTCCCGTCGGCACCGGCGCCTCGGAAATCCGGGCGCAGGCATAATAGTCACCGATGGACTCGATCATGGAGGCCAGATAACCGGCCAGCATGCCGAATGCACCGGCCCACAGGGTGGTGCTGCCAAAATCCGGAAATCCCCACTTAAACGGCATCAATGGCTTCAGGCTGAGCCAGGGCGCAGCCCCGACCAGTTCGGTTTTCAGATAGGCCGGGCTGTCCGGCGAAATCATTCCCGTTACCGTGCCGATAAGCGATACCAGCCAGCCGGTGGCGATGGCAAGCAGGACCGGAAAAAGCATAAAGGCTTTGGATTTTTGCGAAAATACCTGAGAGTAAAGAATCAGGGCAACCAGCGTAATCAGCGAAATGATCCAGTTGCTGGCCATCCAGGGCGCGCCGATGCCGTAGAGCGCCAGACCGATCATGGCGATGGTGGGGCCGATGACGATGGGGCTGATAATTTTGCGCACCTGGCCCATGATGCCGGTGTAGCCCAAAACAATTTCAAATACCGAAGCGATCATAATCGCGCCGGCCACATGCTGGATCTGGATTTGCCACATGGGTTCCGCACCGGTCAGTTTCTTGGCGGCCACCATGCCGATAATGGCAAATGTGGGCCCCAGAAACGAAAACGTACCTCCCTGAATAACCGGCAATTTATTGCCCAGAGCTGATTGCTGGATCAGGGTGCAAAGACCGGACGTAAAAAAGATGGTTGAAATCATCAATGCCAGCTCTTCCGGGGGCAGCTTCATGGCCCCGCCGACAATGAAGGGGATGAGGACCGTGGCACCGAACATGGTCAGGTATTGCTGAATGCCCAG
>JBFFCW010000409.1:0-3706 GCA_041559695.1 Desulfobacterales bacterium | reverse complement strand
TTCTCAGGTCGATCCGTGACTACTTTACGCCAGAGGTGCACGAAATTCTAATCGATGAGCCTGCTGTGTTCCAAGAAGTAAGGGATTTCATCAAAATCATTTCCCGCAAACACCATAAAATCGTCAAACTATATAAGGGCGCCAAGCCGATTTTCACTCAATTTGGAATCGAAAACCAGATTGCGACCATATTTGAAAGTCGGGTCACCTTAAAATCGGGGGGCTCCATTGTCATCGAACAAACCGAAGCGCTGGTGTCCATCGATGTCAATTCCGGCAAATCCACTCATGAAAAATCGATTGAAAAAACAGCTTTTCTCACCAACCTGGAGGCGGCCGAAGAAGCTGCCCGTCAGCTCCGGCTAAGAGATTTGGGCGGCCTCATAGTCATTGATTTCATTGATATGAAAGAGCCAAAGCACCGTTCAGAAGTTGAGCGCCGACTGCGCAGCGTTGCCAACGAAGACAAAGCCAAGACAAAAGTGGGGAAAATTTCAAGATTCGGAATGCTGGAAATGTCCCGCCAACGGATCCGGCCCTCGATCGAATTCGGCAGTTACCAACCCTGTCTCTACTGCCAGGGTAAAGGACTGGTTGCATCCACCGAGACCCTCGCCGTCGGTTTTCTCAGAAAACTCAGTTTAGAAACCCTCAAACCGGGAATTACCGATGTAAAAGTGGAGGTACCGCTGAATGTCGCCGACTATCTTTTAAACAAAAAACGCAAAGAAATTGCCGAGCTGGAAGAACGGCGCAACCTCAGTGTCGAAATCTGCGGCGACCAATCAATGACACCGGGAGACAGCAAAATTGTATACAACGACCAAAAGAATTCTCAGGGATCAAAAGTTCGATATTGACAGCATTTATATATTGAAGTATCTATCCTCATTTTGATTCGCGTTGGCGCTTTGCGAATCAAAACCGAATTTATCGTATTTTAAATGAAGGAGGCATTATTTTGATTGATATTGCATATGCAATGGGTGGAACCGGCGGAGAAGGTGCCGCAGGATTTAGCGGGTTTATTCCGATTATTCTGATGTTTGTTATTTTTTATTTCCTGCTGATCCGGCCCCAGCAAAAAAGGCAAAAGGAACACCGCACGATGATATCGAGCCTGAAAAAGGGAGACCGAATCATCACCAGCGGTGGCTTGCACGGCCGCATAACCGGAATAGACGACACGACTTTGACCGTGGAAATAGCTGACAAAGTACGGGTAAAAGTGGCCCGCTCCAATGTTTCGGCTATGTCTCAGCCGGGTTCACAACCGCAACCGGAAAAAAAATAGCCTGCAAATCTGCAGTCGATTTTATGCGAATTGGATTTATGGTTTGTAAAATGGTTGAATGGTTAAACGGTTTGTTGAAATGGCTGTTTAAACGTTCAACCATTTGTCTATTAGGAGATTAACTTGCGGTGCCGCGTTCAGATCCAGTTTGGCACCGCTGGCCGTTATTAAAATACCGCTCCAAAAAGGAAGGTACCGTTGAAAAATTTTTCATGGAAACTGATTTTGGTTTTTGCGGTTATTGTTGCAGCCGTTGTATATGTGCTTCCGACATTTGAACCCGCTTTATGGCCGCACAAACAGATAAACCTGGGTCTTGATCTTCAAGGCGGCATGCACCTGGTGCTGGAAGTCGACACTGCCAAAGCCCTGGAGGGTCAGGTTGAGCGCATCGCACAGGAAATCCGAGACCAGCTCAGAAAAGAACGGCTTCGCAAAGTTTCCCTGAATCGCATTGATGGAAATAAAATATCCGCAACGGTTCAAGACCCGCAAATTCTCGAAAAATTTAATGCGCTTTTAAAAAAAGATTTTGATTTTTTGAAGCGCACCCCGCGGACGGAAGGCGGCACCTCAACTATAATTCTTGAGGTGTCTGAACCGGAAGCCGAAAATACGAAAAAACTGGCCGTCGATCAGGCGCTGGAAACGATCCGTAATCGCATCGACCAGTTCGGCGTGGCAGAGCCCGATATCCGCCGCCAGGGAGAAAAGCGGATCCTTATTCAGCTGCCGGGTATCAAGGATCCGGAACGGGCCAAGGATTTGATCGGACGAACAGCGCTTTTAGAGTTCAAACTGGTAGATGACACCCTCGATGTCAACGCAGCCGTAAAAGGCAATGTGCCGGCCGGCAGAGAAGTTCTCTATCGGGTAGAGGAGGATACTGACACTGGCAAAGTTACCAAATTGCCTTTTCTGCTGAAAAAGCGAACCCTTTTGACCGGTGCCAATCTGACCAATGCACGCGTCGACTTCGACCAGTTCAATATCCCTTTTGTCTCCATTAACTTTGATAAAAAAGGGGCGCGGGATTTTGAACGCATCACCGGCGATAATGTAAACAAGCGGCTGGCGATTGTTCTGGACGATACGGTTGCATCAGCGCCGGTCATCCAGGAAAAGATCGCCGGCGGTCAGGCCCGCATTACCGGAGACTTCACGCTGGACGAGGCCAAAGATCTGGCCATCGTGCTGCGGGCGGGTGCCCTGCCGGCTCCGGTCAACATACTGGAAGAACGCACCGTCGGACCTTCCCTTGGGGCCGACTCCATCCGTAAAGGACTGATTTCCATGATGATCGGAGGTATCCTGGTCGTTGTGTTTATGATCGTTTACTACAAAGGCGCCGGAATCATTGCCGATGTCGCCCTGATCCTAAACATCATCCTGATTGCCGGCGGTCTGGCGGCTGCCAAAGCCACTTTAACACTGCCGGGAATTGCCGGTATCATCTTAACCATCGGTATGGCGGTAGATGCCAATGTGATTATTTTTGAACGAATCCGGGAGGAACTGGCGCTGGGGCGAACCGCGCGTGCTGCCTTAGATGCCGGCTATAAGCGCGCCACCCTGACGATTCTCGATGCCAACGTTACCACACTGATCGCCGCGGTCGTGCTTTTTCAATTCGGAACCGGTGCGGTCAAGGGCTTTGCCGTAACCCTGAGCCTGGGCGTCATTGCAAGTCTGTTTACAGCCCTGGTGCTCTCGCGCCTGATATTTGATTACATCCTGGGGGGACGCAAGGTTAAAACACTGAGTATATGAGGATTTTTCATGCGGTTTATAAAACCTGATATTAATATTGATTTTGTTGGCAGAAAAAAAATTGCCTTTCTTCTATCGATTGCCTGTATCGCCATCAGCTTTCTGTCACTGATGATCCACAAAGGCCCCCGTCTTGGCATCGATTTCGCCGGCGGGACGCTGGTACAGATAAAATTTACGTCAGCGGTGCGGATCGATGACATTAAATCCGGATTAGGAAATATCGGTCTGGGCAAATCATCTGTGCAGCAATTCGGCCAGCAAATCGACAATGAATTCCTCATCCGCACAGAGGCCTCTTACAGCGGCGATGGAGGCTTAACAGCCGAAATCAAAAAAGCCTTACAACCATTCACCGAAGGTGAGGTGGAAATCCGGCGCGTGGAAATGGTGGGCCCCCAGGTGGGAGAGGATTTAAGGAAAAAAGCATTGTTCGCCATGTTTTATGCGCTGCTTTTTATTACGATTTACATTTCCGGCCGCTTTGAACTCAAATGGATGTTGAGTGGCGTGGTGGCAGCCGCCCTTATTGGCGCGGTTTATATTTTCAACCTGTTTAATGTCAGCATTCCTTTCCTGATCGGCGCGGCCCTGATCGTTACCCTGGTTATTTTCTGGTTCCTGGAGCTAAAATATGCCATG
>JBFFCW010000408.1:0-3732 GCA_041559695.1 Desulfobacterales bacterium | reverse complement strand
CTCTCGTGTATGCTGCGCTTTTTCACCGCCCCGCGTCTTGCCCTGAACCCTGATCCACCTTTTTGAGATGGGTTTTTCTTATTCAAAAATGCTGACATCCCCCATCCCTTTGCGAATAACCTGCGGCGTGTCATTTATCAGGGAAATGACACTCGACGGTTTCCCCGAAACAAACGCTCCATCAATTACCAAATCAAGGCGGTTTTTAAATACGTCATGAATCAGTGAAGCATCGTTAAGGGTGCTGCCGTCCGGCAGGGTGGCACTGGTGGTGATAATGGGGTTTCCCAGCCCCTCTACCAGTTCGAGACATATTTTATGATCCGGCACCCGAATTCCAGCGGTTTTACGTTTGGTCAACATAATCTTGGGTACCAGTTTGGAGCCTTCAAGGATAAAAGTATAGGGGCCCGGTAATAATCTTTTCATGGTTTTATAGGCATAATTGGATACCTTGGCGTAATGACTGATGTTTTTAAGCCCTGAGCAAATAAAACTGAAAGGTTTGCTTTTATCGCGTTTTTTCAATGTGTAGATACGTTCAATGGCTTTTTTATTGAGGATATCACAGCCGATGCCGTAATGGGTGTCGGTTGGATAGACGACGATGCCGCCCTTGATCAGGATGTCGACCGCCTTTTGAATGAGCCGACTCTGGGGATTGATTGGATTTACCTTAATGAGCATGTAATTGCGACTTTGTCTGTTTAGCCGGTTGAGCCGGTTGTACGCGTTAAAAAATCTGAATTTACTTTTTAATCCGCCTGCGGCGGGCCAACGGGCAAACGGGCTCAACCGATGCCGGATTGATGCATTTTGGAGATAGCTTCTATTATGGTATGCACCATAATGTCAAGGTGGCAAATAAAAGATTGCTAAAGACGGTGGGTTTTGCTATTCGGATGCCTATCCCCGAAGCGTTATAACCAACAGCATAATATAACCACAAAGATCACGAAGAACACAAAGAATAACATTCGAAGAAATACGGTTTAAACCCTTTCGTGAACTTCGTGTCCCTCGTGGTATATATCCTGGCCCTAAAAATTTTCAATGAATCTAACGGAGGGAGTACATGGCAAAAATACCGCCCGAAGAGGCCTATTCCTTTGATGATGTTCTGCTTATCCCGAATTATTCTGATGTGCTGCCCAAGGATGTCAAAGTCAGCACCCGGCTGACCCAGAATATTACGCTGAACATACCGATCGTCAGTGCCGCCATGGACACTGTGACGGAAGCTGACACTGCCATCAGCATCGCCCGGGAAGGCGGTTTGGGATTTATCCACCGCAATATGAGCGTCGAAAGCCAGGCCATGGAGGTTGATAAAGTCAAAAAATCTGAAAGCGGGATGATTGTCGATCCGGTTACGATACGCCCTGAACAGAAAGTGGCGGAAGTGCTGACCTTGATGGAAAAATACCGCATTTCAGGGGTGCCGGTGACCAAAGGCGACCAGCTGGTGGGGATTGTCACCAACCGGGATCTGCGATTTGAAACCGATCTTGAAAAAAATGTTTCGGATGTGATGACCAAAGAAAATCTGGTAACGGTTACGGAAGGCATCTCCCTGGACGACTCCAAGCAACTGCTGCACCAGCATCGCATCGAGAAGTTGCTCGTGGTCGATACAAAAGGCCGTCTGACCGGCTTGATTACGATTAAAGATATCGAAAAAGTTAAAAAATACCCTGATGCCTGTAAGGACCGGATGGGGCGGCTTCGGGTTGGCGCGGCGGTGGGCGTCGGCCCGGATATGCAAGAGCGCAGCGAAGCCCTCTTAAATGCCGGCGCGGATGTGGTTCTGATTGATACCTCACACGGACATACTGAAAATGTGATCAACGCCGTACAAACCCTGAAAAGCAACCACCCGGACATCGAGCTCATCGCCGGCAATGTGGGCACGGGTAAAGGCGCAGAAGATTTGATAAATGCCGGCGTCGATGCCGTTAAAATAGGCATTGGCCCGGGTTCCATCTGCACCACCCGGATCGTTGCCGGGATCGGTGTACCTCAATTTACCGCCATTATGAACTGCCGGTCCATATCCGCTAAAACCGGCGTCCCTTTGATTGCAGACGGCGGCATCCGGTTTTCAGGGGATATTACCAAAGCCATCGGCGCCGGCGCCCATGTCGTTATGATCGGGGGCCTGTTTGCCGGTACCGAGGAGACGCCGGGAGAACAGATTTTTTTTCAGGGCCGCAGCTATAAAGTATACCGCGGCATGGGATCTATTGAAGCCATGAAAAAAGGAAGCAAAGACCGCTATTACCAGAGCGAAAAAGCCGATGAGGACAAGCTGGTTCCGGAAGGTATTGTTGGCCGCGTACCTTACCGTGGATCGCTTTCCGCAACGCTTTTTCAAATGGTCGGCGGCTTAAAGGCCGGCATGGGATACCTCGGCTGCCGCACCCTGGAGGAGCTGCGCGAAAAGGCCCGTTTCGTAAAAGTCAGCGCTGCCGGTATGCGCGAAAGTCATGTGCATGATGTGATTATCACCAAGGAGGCGCCGAACTATAGTCTTGAATAATTTCAAAACCTGAAAAAATTTCTCGTTTATGGTATAAATAGACACCTTGCCCATTTACCCTCACATATGATTGGCCTTTTACGCTTTAAGTTTTCGATCTAAATTCAATTTTGAAACGAGTGATCTATGACCGAAGCTGTTCCTGATTTTGTTCATCTGCATGTCCACACCCAGTACAGCCTTTTAGACGGTGCCATCCGGATTGATGATCTTTTGCGGCGTGCGGCCGAGTTTGATATGCAGGCCGCCACCGTTACCGATCATGGAACGATGTTCGGCGCTGTAGAATTTTTTGAAAAGGCCAAAGCGGCAGGGATAAAGCCGATTATCGGCTGTGAGATCTATGTGGCGCCCAAGACCCGTTTTGATAAAACCCCGCTGGACAACAAAGAACTTTCACACCTCATTTTGCTGGCTAGAAATGCAGAAGGTTACCGCAATCTGTGCAAGCTGGCCACAGCCGCACAGCTTGAGGGATTTTATTACAAACCCCGTATTGACAAAGAAATCCTTAAAGAATGCAGCCGGGGCCTGATCGGCCTGAGTGCCTGTCTGCACGGTGAGATCCCGCGCCGTATTCAGCAGGGTCGCATCGAACGGGCTGACGAAGTTGCCAACGGATATCGTGAAATTTTTGGTGAGAACAATTTTTTCCTGGAAGTGCAAAACAACGGCATCGAAGAACAGGAGCGGGTCAATCAAACATTGCTGGACATCAGCCAACGACTGTCCATTCCCCTGGTGGCGAGCAATGATTGTCATTACCTGGACAAAGAGCATGTCAGGGCCCATGATGTGCTGCTGTGCATTCAGACCGGTAAAACCATCCATGATAACCAGCGCCTTAAATTTCGCACCGACCAGCTCTATTTTAAATCCAAAGCCGAAATGTATGCGGCCTTTAAAGATTATCCGGGAGCGCTCAGCAACACCGTCGATATTGCCGGTCGCTGCAACATCGACTTTGATTTCAAAACATATCATTTTCCCCGGTTTATCGATGATTCAAAGCTGAGCAGTGATGAGTTGTTTACGCGCAGAGTTCGACAGGGATTTGAGATGCGCATGCAGCGCCTGAAAGAGAAAAATCCGCAAATTGACGAAGCGCTTTATCAAGACCGCCTGGATTATGAAATCTCGGTCATACACGATATGGGATTTTCGGGTTATTTTTTAATCGTGGCTGACTTTAT
>JBFFCW010000407.1:0-3735 GCA_041559695.1 Desulfobacterales bacterium | reverse complement strand
GTTACAAGGATCTGCGCGCAAACACCCCAAAAATGAAATATCGTGAGAACTGGCTGCGGTGCATCAATAAATTCCAGTCGGTTTACGACAAAGACCCGGATGGGCCCTGGGCGCCTGCCGGTCTTTTTATGGCCGCAACACTTTATCAGAAGCTTTATGGCTATTCAAATGCCTCAGATGATCTCGAAAGCGCGCAGCGCATCTTCAACCAAATTATCACCCGGTTTCCCGGCAGCCGTTATCGGGCCAAGGCCGCTTCAGCCATCCAGAACATGCCCGCATCGGACAAAAAACCGCTGACGGCCCAACCGGATCCGATTGCCGAAAAAATTAAGGCACGGGAAGCCCAACAAGAAAACGCTGAAGGCAAACGACGCCCGGCAGCCCAGGCGGCTGCCGGCGGGATGGCCACTGTTACCAATCTGCGCTTTTGGTCCAACCCGAATTATACCCGCGTGGTCATCGATGCCGACCAGGAGGCTTCTTACTATCATCATCTGCTCAAAAAAGATCCGTCCCTTAAAAAACCTCAGCGGCTTTATGTTGATCTAAGTAAAAGCCGGCTGGGAGAGCATATTCGCAAAAGCATCCCGATTCACGATGATCTCCTGATTGACGCCCGTGCCGGCCAATACACGTCGGATTCCGTCAGGGTCGTCGTCGATATTAAGTCTTTTAAAACCTATAAGATATTTTCTCTGAAAGATCCGTTTCGAATTGTCATCGATGTATGGGGGACCAAGACCGCCAAAGCACCGGAAGCACCCCAGCCGTCTGATACGGTTAAAAAAGACGGTAAAATCCCTGCCGGCTCTTTGGCCAAACAGCTGGCCTTGGGGGTTAGGCGAGTTGTGATTGATCCGGGCCATGGCGGTAAGGACTACGGGGCACCGGGCTATCTTAAAGGTGTACACGAAAAAACGGTTTCGCTGCAGATCGCCAGAAAATTGGCCAAAAAAGATCAAAGCAGAACTGGGGCTGGAAGTCATTTTGACCCGCAATCAGGATCGGTTTTTGACCCTGGAAGAACGCACTGCCTTTGCCAATACCAAAAGCGCTGATCTGTTTATTTCCATCCACACCAATGCCTCCAGAGACCGCAGGGCTTACGGCATTGAAACCTACTTCCTGAACCTGGCCACCGATGAGGAAGCCATACGGGTCGCCGCCATGGAAAACGCCACCTCGACCAAAAATATCAGCGATCTGCAGAAGATCCTGTACGACCTGATGCAAAACGCCAAAATCAATGAATCCAGCCGCCTGGCTGCCTATGTGCAAAGTTCCACGATTCGCCATCTGAAAAACAAACGCTATAGCCGCATCAAAAGCAAAGGCGTCAAACAGGCGCCGTTTTATGTGCTTTTAGGCGCCCAGATGCCTTCCATCCTGATCGAAACCTCTTTTATCAGCAACGCCCGCGAGTGCAAACGTCTGGTCAGTCCGCAATTCCAGGAGCGACTGGCTGAAGGCATTGTCGAGGGGATTCGACGTTATATTAAAGCGACCTCTCCAACGGCATTATTGAAAAATCCGCAGCAATCCCGGCCACGGGGGTAGCCATTTAAACATGAACGATCAAACTCCGGATGCGGCTCCCCCTTTCAACCCCTATCTCGCCCTGATTATCGGCACCATGGCCGTATCCACCGGTGCAATTTTTGCGCGCCTGGCGGATGCGCCGTCGCTGGTCATCGCTGCCTATCGGGTGGGGATTGCGTCGCTGATTCTCGCGCCCATCACCTGGTGGAAAGCCCGTGATGAAATTGTAACCCTGTCGATGCGCGACCTGAAACTGGCGGTGCTATCCGGCTTTTTTCTGGCCTTACACTTCGCGGCCTGGATTTCATCCCTTGATTATACATCTGTGGCCAACAGTGTGGTGCTGGTCAATACCAACCCCCTCTGGGTGGGCTTGTTGACGCCCTTAATCGCCAAGGAAAAGGTCAAGCGCGCAGCGCTGATCAGTATCATTATCAGCGTCATCGGCGGCGCCATTATCGGTTACGGCGATTTTGCCACCGGCGGAAAGGCGCTTTTGGGTGACGGTCTGGCTTTGGCCGGAAGCCTATGCGCTGCGGTGTACCTGCTGCTGGGCCGCAATTTGCGCCGCAAACTGTCCCTTTTGCCTTACATTTTCATTTGCTATGGGAGTGCAGCCGTTATTCTTTGGGTAATTGTCCTGTCCCTGGGGCTACCCGTATCCGGATTCAGCACCGGCACCGTGGCGGCTTTCTGGGGCATGGCGCTGATCGCCCAAATTATCGGACACAGCACTTACAACTGGGCCTTAAAATGGCTGAGTGCCGGCCTGATCGCCGTGAGTCTGCTCGGTGAACCCATCGGAAGCACCATCCTGGCTTATATCCTCTTCGATGAAGGACTGACCGTGTATAAAATTGTGGGCGGGAGCATCATTCTTTCTGCCATTTATATTGCCGCATCCAGCGAAAGCCGGGCGGGTAAAAAATAACAGGTGATAAACATTTATTTGTTTTTGAATTTGACAAAGCCCGATGGATCCTTTATCAGACAGATGATTTTTCAATTAAAACCTAAGTTGAGCGATTGTCGAGGTTGCCGCAGCTGCAAGGAAGATGTCGTTCCGTTGTAGTAGACTATGCGGGACAATATCTGACGCCGTAGATGCGGTAAGATCGGCAATCCCCGGAGGGGTTTCAAATTTTAAAAATATAAATCGTTAGAATTCATTAAAAAAAATGATCCTTTTTTAAATTTGATACACGCAGCTTAGGTAAAACCTAAGGAGGAATATAATGGCATATGAACATATCATTTTTCAGGTTGAACAAGGGATTGCAACCATCACGTTTAACCGGCCAAAAGCCCTTAATGCGCTGAACTCAGCACTTTTGGCGGAATTTTCAAAAGCGCTCGACGAAATTGCGGTTGATGATAATATCCGGGTTCTGGTACTGACCGGTGCCGGTGACAAATCCTTTGTGGCCGGAGCCGACATCAGCGAACTGGCGACCTATAATTCCCTGACGGCTAAAAATTTTGCGCAAAAAGGTCATGGCATCATTGCCAAGCTTCAGCAACTCCCCATAGCCGTTATAGCGGCGGTAAACGGTTTTGCCCTGGGCGGCGGCACGGAGATCGCGATTGCCTGTGATTTTATTTATGCATCGGAAAATGCCAAATTCGGCCAGCCGGAAATCAATCTGGGTCTGATACCGGGGTTCGGCGGCACCCAGCGACTGCCGCGCTTAATCGGTTCCAATATGGCCAAAGAACTGGTCTTTACCGGCAAAATGATTTCCGCAGCCGAAGCCGAAAAAATCGGTTTGGCCAACAAAGTGGTGCCCCAGGATCAACTGATGGAAGAAGTCATCAAAACCGCCAAGGAAATTGCTTCCAAGGGCAAAGCCGCTCTCAGGGCTGCCAAACAGGCGATCAATTTTGGGCTCAATGCCGATCTTGCCACCGGCATTCACATTGAAGTCGAGGCTTTTGGCATGTGCTATGCCAGTTCCGACTCCAAAGAAGGCACCTCGGCATTTCTTGAAAAGAGAAAGCCTGAATTCAAAGGCTCTTTAGAAGATTAAATGATATCTTCTGAACGCGGGTACGATGGCGGATAAAAAAAACACGCTTCAACTCATCTGGGGTATCCTGCTCCTAATCGCCGGGATTGGCGTTTTTTTTCGGATCCCGCAGGTGATGCCTGAAATCAAAAAAATTGAGCATTTCGCCCCTTACATGATTTTCATT
>JBFFCW010000406.1:0-3741 GCA_041559695.1 Desulfobacterales bacterium | reverse complement strand
TCATGCTGGCCGAATTGTTCTTTAAACCATTTGACCATCCAGTAGCCCCGATATACTTGGACTTCGATTGTGTAAAAGTTTGATACGGCTGATGGATAAGCGGGCAACAGCGGGATGGGTTCGATATATTGTTTATGCGTGACGTTGATGGTGGCGGTGGTGCCGTAACTTAAACAGCCGACCGACGATTCGAGGCTGCCGGAGCCGATAACCTCGCAGGCCTTGTCGGCCGCCGCCGCGATCAGCGGCAACCCTTGCGGAATTCCAGTTTCTCGAGCCGCATTGGAGGTAATCTCACCCAGGGGCGCTCCGGGCGGAACCAGATCGGGCAGTATGGCCGGATCTATTCCCGGTAAAACCCGCCATTTCCAGTCCCAACTGGCTGACCAGCGCAAGCGCTTGTAGTCAAAAGGGATGTAAGCCACCTGGCAGCCGACGGAATCAACAAAATTACCGGTCAGCCGGTGGGTCAGGTAACCGGAAAGCAGTAAATATTTATGCGTGTTTCGCCAGATCTCCGGTTGATAGGTGCGGATCCAGTTGGCTTCGGCTTCCTGCTGAAGGTAGGCAACCGTTTTCGTCAGGCGGGCAATTTTGAAAATCAATCCCCAAGGTCCGCTCACCGGCGGCAGCCCGTAGGTTTTACGCTGATCCAGCCACATCATCGCAGGGCGCAGCGGCCTTCCATCCTTATCAACGTTGACGACACTTCCGCGCTGGGTGGTTAAGGCAACTCCGGCAACGCGATCTTTATCGATATTGGGATGCTGCCATATCCCCTGACAGGCCTTGACCAGAGCCTTCCAAAATACTTCCGGATCCTGCTCCGCCCAGGCCGGTTGCTCCGAATAATAGGGGGCAAACGTTACGGCTTCTTTGGCCAACAACTGTCCGGCTGCATCGAAAATTAACGCTTTAAGGCTCTGGGTTCCGTTGTCAATTGCCAGGATCAGATCTTTGTTTGCCATCAATCAAGCACCATCACTTAAGATTAAGATGCCGTCTTTTTTGTTCCCTCACCGTTTCTCTTTTCAAATATTTATGGATTATTTTTGAAAAGCATTTTGAGCCCGGGCGATTTCCCCCACAGATCCCATGACGATTAAGGTCATTCCTGCTGTAAGCACCTGTTCGGGTGGCGGGTTAAATTCAATTTCTCTGTCTTGGCCCTTAGATCCCAAAACCAGCAGACCGTAACGTTGTTTTAAGCCGCATGCGCGGATTTCTTTCCGGTTGAACTTTGAATTCTCTGAAACCGTTAATTCGTGAATTCTGAGATTGCCCCGGCTGGAGCGCAACATACGATCCAAAAAATCCACCGCCGTCGGTCGGATCATCTCAGAGGCCATGCGCAGCGCGCCGATCGCATTGGGGCACACCACGGCATCGGCGCCGGCCTTGATCAGCTTGGGTTCCAGAAGCTGATTGGTCATACGGCTGATAATGCGAATATCGTGATTGAGCATCCGGGCGGTCATGGTCACATACAGGGTGTCCTTGTCAGACGGCAGCGTGATGATAATCCCCGCCGCCCGTTCGATTCCGGCGGCGA
The DNA here is from genome assembly GCA_041559695.1 of Desulfobacterales bacterium. GTDB lineage: Bacteria > Desulfobacterota > Desulfobacteria > Desulfobacterales > JAHEIW01 > JAHEIW01. The sequence continues at coordinate 2,189 of JBFFCW010000406.1, read as the reverse complement.
ACAGGTTTTCATCATCGGTGGCATCCCCCTGGATATAAAGCAGCTCGCATATTTCCCTGCAGCGCTCGATTCTTTCCGGATCTTCTTCGATCAACACGGTTACCTCGTTGTTTTTACACAGTTCGGTGATCACCCCGCTGCCGGTTTGACCGCCGCCGCAAACAATATAATGATCGGATAATTTATTGATTTGCTTTGCCATTCTTTTTTTCCTTAAAATTCCTGAAAGTTCTCCTTCTAAAAATAAAGCCGTCAGGGAACTGATGCCGTAAAGGATGACGCCCATGCCGAAGGTAATCAACACCATCGTAAAAATCTGGGCCGTATCGTTTCCCGTAACCTGTATGATCTCGCCATAGCCGACCGTGGTCAGGGAAACCACCGTCATGTAAAGACAATCCAAAAATTTGGGCTCGCCACCGAAAATAATATAATAGCCGGTGCTGCCGGACATAATGACCATGAAAATTAAAACCAGCAAAAAATATAATCGTTTGCGTATACTACTCATAGCATTCAGAATTGATTTTCGAAATGGCGTCTGTCCATATAAGAAGCGATTAAGATAATATACCAGTCATGTAATGCGTGTAAAGGATTTTAGATAAAGTGCATAATCATCCATAGTTCGGCCGATTTAAAATCTTTACAAAGATTCAAGCATGATTTAAGTTGGCAATTCAGTGGCCACCTGACCTTTAGTAGCGTATCATTTTAGAAGGGGTTTCAAAACCCCATCTTCGGCAGCGAGGACGCGATGGCAAATAATATCCCTCTGGTGATTGCTACAGCAAACCCGGGGAAAATTACCGAAATTCAAGAACTGTTGGCCGGCTTTCCGATTGAGACCAAAAGCCTGGATGATTTTGGACCGATTCCGGAAGTGGTGGAAGACGGCGATACCTTTGACGAAAATGCTTATAAAAAGGCCAGCTTTACGGCCAAGATACTGGGCATCCCGGCACTGGCCGACGATTCCGGCCTGGTGGTGGAAGCACTGGGTGGCGCCCCCGGTGTTTTGTCAGCGCGTTATGCCGGTGAAAATGCCACCGATGAACAGCGGGTTGCCAAATTGCTCAACGAGATGAAGGGCCAAACCCATCGCCGCGCGGCCTTTGAATGCGTGCTTTCCATCGCGCTACCGTCCGGCCCGGCTCTTACCTACGAGGCGCGCTGTGAGGGCCTGATTGCCCAACAGCCGTCCGGTCAAAACGGTTTCGGATACGATCCCATTTTTTTTTACCCGCCGCTGAACAAAACCTTTGGACAAATGACGATTGCCGAAAAAAGCCAGGTAAGTCACCGCGGCAAAGCACTCAATGAACTCAAACAGGAGATTGACAAGGTGCTGATCTGGATCCGAAGGCACATGCCGCCCGAGGAAAAATTTTTATATCAGCAGGGCAGGGAGGACTAAAATGATTGGCGATTTTTGACCCTCCGGCGTTTAAATGATAGACTAAAAATTAAATTTGAGAAATTTTATAATGGAGAAAGTGCATGGGACCTTATAAAGACTGTATCGACATCATAACGGAATTGGGCGGGGTCACCGATCTGAAAGCAGCGCAACAGGTTTTTAAAGACAAGATCGATACGAAAAACCTGGACAAACTCAAGCGCATTCAGAATCCGGAAGTTCTTAAAAAAATTGCCAATGCCATCAGGCTCTGTAAACCCGACTCAGTTTTTATCGATACGGGATCTGCGCAAGACCGCCAATTTATCAGAGAACTTTCGCTGAAAAAAGGCGAAGAATCACCGCTGCCGATGCCAGGCCATACGATTCATTTTGATTTAAAAGAAGAACAGGGCCGCATTATTGATCGGACGTTTTACATTTACAATCAAGGCGAAGAGGTTAATTCGTTGGCGCTAAAAAACGATCGGGCTGATGCGTTAGAAGATATCCGGCAGAAAATGCTCGGAATCATGAACGGCAAAACGATGATGGTCGGATTTTTTTTAAGGGGTCCGGTGGGCGCGCCGGCATCCAACCCGGCGCTTGAAATATCCAGCTCGACCTATGTCATGCACAGCGCCGCCATTCTCTATCGCAATGTATATGCCGATTTTGATCAGGAAGTCGAAAAGCTCGGGCATTTTTACGCCAACATCCACAGCGAAGGCCTGAACCGGCCCGAAGACCTGCCCAACGCCCGGGTTTATATGGATCGCAGCCATCGGAC
>JBFFCW010000405.1:0-3756 GCA_041559695.1 Desulfobacterales bacterium | reverse complement strand
ATCGCCACCATCAACCTGACTGAAAACGCCCAGCAAACAGCCCTGGTTACCTATCACCAGTTGTGGAACTACGCCGACCTCCTGCCGGCCATAACCTGGCGGAGTTGTCACGGCTGACGGTGATCGCCGTCATAATTTCGTGGTGCTCAAGGGCCACCCGGCTGGGCCCCAGAAAAAAGTCTTCAAGGGGCAGGTGGCGGGATCCGTCCGGGCCTTCGATTGTTACCTCGGCATTGAGGGCGATAAGCGGTGTGGCGCTGTCCGCACTGGGTACGCCGTTGCAAAGGTTGCCGCCGATGGTGGCCATGTTGCGTACCTGGGGCCCGCCAATGGTGAGGATGGCTTCCGACAGGACCGGAATGTGTTTGCGTATCAACGCGGATTCAGCCACATGCGTAAAGCAGCACAGGGGCCCGATGACCAGATCCCCGCTATCGTTCAGGCTGATGAAATTGAGCTCGGCGATGTCGTGAATATCGATTAGACAATCAAAATTTTCTTTGCCCTTATGCAGTTTGACCAACACATCCGTGCCGCCGGCGATCAAATGGGCTTCAGGATATTCCTTCAACAATCGAATCGCCTCCTGGATGCTGCCGGCCTTGCAATAGCTTTTAAAATTAAACATTCAGTATATCCTTCCGAATTTCACGATGAGCCCACATCATGTCTCTTTAATTCTTTCAATGTATGGGTATGTAGATAAATCCGAATATCGAAGCAAGAAATACGAAACAAATTAAAATACCAAATGACCAAAATCCAAAAAAAAGAATTTGCAAAAGATTCGTTTCGCCATTTTAGACTTAGAATTTTGATATTGTTTCGAGTTTCGTATTTCGGATTTCGAATTTTCCTGTTCAATACCCTTCTATTCCCGCAATACTCTGATCAACATTTAGTTGTAATGAAGCGGGAGTGCCTCACAATAGCCCTGCCTTTTTAAAATACTTAAAAAGCGTGTGCGGCGTCATGGGCAGCTCGTTAATTTGAACGCCGGTCGCATCCCAAATGGCATTGCGGATTGCAGGCGGCGGCGAAATAATGGGCGGCTCCCCCAGTGATTTGTTGCCGTACCCGGAAGTCGGCTCGTAGGTTTCGACAAACTCGCAGCCGATATCCGGGACATCCACGGCAGTGGGAATTTTATAATCCAGAAAATTATTATTGTATATGTAGCCCGATTTACGATCGATCATCATTTCCTCATAGAGCCCGGCGGCAATTCCCATGGCCACACCACCGTGCACCTGGCCCTTGGCCATTACGGGGTGCAAGATGACACCGGAATCGTGAACATTATAAATTTCTTTGATGTCCACCTTGCACAGCGGCACATCTACCACTATTTCAACAAACGTACAGCCGAAGGTGGGGGCATTCGTACAGGTTTTATGGGACACATCGGCAGTTAACTGGCCGCCGCGCTCCTTGTCATAATAGGCGTCCAGCGCCACCTCCATCAGCGAAACCACTTTACGGGATGGATCTTTGCGAAGCACAATTTTCCCGTTTAAAATGTCGAGTTCCCCACTCAGGATGCCGCTCACCCGGCCGGCATGTTCCAGGATTTTGGCTTTCAGCTCTCTGGCTGCCCGAAATACGGCATTGCTGGCCACATATGCCTGGCGCGAGGCATAAGCACCGGTATCAAAAGGTGCCACGTCCGTATCCTGGGTAGACACCACGTGCACATCATTAAAGGGAACGCCAATGGTTTCGGCCGCCATCTGGGCCACGATCGTATCCAGGCCCTGACCGATTTCGGTGGCACCCACCTGAATATGAAGGGAGGCATCCTGGTTGAGGATGATACGCGCGCCGGCAATCTCCAGGCAGACCGGATAGGTCCCGGAAGCATAACTGAAACAGGCAACGCCGAGGCCACGCCGCAGCGCACCGGTTTGTCTTTTGGGCCAGGCCGCGCGCTTTTCGTCCCAGCGGATCAGATCTTTACCCCTTTGAAGACATTCAATCAGCCCGCAGCTCTGGAAGCGCTCACCCGTCAGGGGATCGGCATCGCCCTGCCGGGCCACATTTTTGATGCGGAACGCCACCGGATCCATGCCGATTTTACGCGCCGCCTCTTCAACGATGCCTTCCACCGCAAAGATCATCTGAGGCGCCCCATAGGCCCGCATGGCACCGGCCGCCGGGGTATTCGTGTAAACGGTCCTGGCGTGATAATGCATGGCGGCGCGGGGATAAAGCGAGCGAGATTTGGCGCCGGCAGCTCCAGCCACCGAATGTCCGTGGGAGGCATAGGCACCGGTATTTGACAGCGCGTCCATGTCCAGGGCCACCAGGGTGCCATCTTTGTTTGCTCCGGCCCGCATTTTGACCTCAAACGGATGACGGGTTCGGGTTCCGATCATGCACTCTTCACGCGAGAGGTCTATCTTTATCGGCCGCCCTCCCAGTTTCAGGGTCAGAAAAGCAACCATGGGTTCGAGAATGACGTCCTGCTTGGCGCCGAATCCGCCGCCGATATAGGGTTTGAGGACCCGGATGCGGCCCCACGGCAGACCTAATGCCTCTCCCACAATGCGGCGTGCGATATGGGGAATCTGGGTCGACGAGACCACGACGATATGCTCCAGATCATCCATATAGGCATAGGCAACGTGATTTTCGATATGGCAATGCTGGCACACCTGCGTGCGATATTCGCTCTCCAGCACAATGTCGGCGCCGGCCAGCGCATCATCAATTGGTCCGCCGGCCGTGTATCGGGATTCTCCGATCACGTTTTGGGAACCGGTATGAATCTCTCTGGCGCCACTGGCCAATGAGGCTTGCGGGGCCACCAGGGGTTCATACGCTTCGTAGTCCACCTGGATTAGCTTCAGCGCTTCGTGCAGGACAAGGTTGTTTTCCGCCACCACCACAGCGATTTCATCGCCCCAGTAGCGAACATGCCGGGTCAACAGCAGCCGGTCTTCAACATCTTTGTGAGCCGGGTCCAGCGAATAGGGGTGACCGGCGGTGGCAAATGGGGTCCGGGGCACATCCGCATAGGTAAACACCGCCTCGACACCGGGCAAACGCTTTGCCTTGGCGCTGTCGATTTTCTTCACACGACCGTGGGCGATGGTACTGCGCAGATATTTGGCCACCAGCATCCCGGGAATAAAAAAATCGTCGGTATAGCGAGCCCGGCCGGTGACCTTGGCCACTGCGTCAACCCGTTTGACGGATTTGCCTATTGCCATTTGGGCATCTCCTTCTATAAAAATCTTCAATCGGAAATCGAAGTCCCTGAGAATACAAATTTTTGTTATTATAGTAGGTTCTCTTTTTACTTACCACTGTTGATTTCGCGAAGCGGATTAAGTTTCATCACTTTTTTCTGGGAAGTGATGAACATAAAAGAATCCAGCTAATCCAGCTAATCCTGTCTTAAATAACAATTATGAAAGAATCCATTCCTTAAAAGCTCAATCAGACAAACAGATACAAATCTCTCAAAGCATTTAACATGACAGCCATGTGCGCTGCATGGCGCAGATCAATCGGACCATCCGCATCTGAAACCAAAACCGCTTCTTCTGCAGCAAATGTTTTTAAATTCAATCGCGCTCGAATGTCTCTGGTTTCATAGGTCAGGTGGTCCTCATGCCTGGACAGGGTTTCCAACTGCTCATTCACCCTGGCTTTCAAAACACCGTCAAAGAGCACGTAGCCGTTTGGTTCATTTTCAAAGCTCTTTTGGTTCAGATAAAACTTGGGTTTGACACGATAGGGCGCGCCGCTGGT
>JBFFCW010000404.1:0-3759 GCA_041559695.1 Desulfobacterales bacterium | reverse complement strand
AGCGTCCCAGAATCTGGCCGAGGAGCGCGGTGTATTTCCCAACTGGGAAAAAAGCATATACAAAGATCAGGGCGTCAAACTGCGCAATGCGACCTGCACCACCATCGCCCCCACGGGAACGTTGAGCATCATCGCCGGCTGCTCCAGCGGCATCGAGCCCCTGTTTGCACTGAGTTTTGTGCGCAACGTAATGGACGACGACAAACTGCTCGAAGTCAATCCCTATTTTGAAGAGGTGGCCAATGACCAGCGCTTTTACAGCCGTGAATTGATGGATGAAATTGCTAAAAGAGGCAGCATCAAAAAAATCAAGCAAATACCCAAAGATGTGCGCAAAGTTTTTGTGACCGCCCATGATGTGTCACCGGACTGGCATATTCGCATGCAGGCGGCATTTCAAAAATACACGGATAATGCCGTATCCAAGACCGTCAATCTGCCTCACGATGCCACTGTAGAGGACGTCATGAAAGTTTACAATCTGGCCTATGAGCTGAGCTGCAAGGGCGTGACCATTTATCGGGACGGCAGCAAAGAAAACCAGGTATTATCATTTACGCGCAACGAAAAGCTCGGAAACAAATTCCTGACGGCCGTCAAAGAAAGACCGGAGACCCTAAATGGTTTCACCACCAAGATGAAAACCGGCTACGGCCATCTTTATGTGACCGTCACTGAATATGACCAAAAACCCTTTGAAGTCTTTGCCACCATCGGCAAATCCGGCAAATCCACCACTGCCAAGACCGAAGCTATCGGCCGCCTGGCGTCCCTGGCGCTGAGATCGGGTGTAAAAGTAGATGACATCGTGGATCAGCTGAAAGGTATCAGCGGTGAGCATCCCGTCTTTCAAAATGGCGGGTTGGTGCTGTCCATTCCCGATGCCATCGCGCGGGTCCTGGAAAAAAGATACCTTTCCGAGGACGCCGTTATGGCAAATCACAAGACCCAATACAGCCTTATGGGCGAAAAGTGTCCGGAATGTGGCCAGACGGTCAGTTTCGAAGAAGGCTGTATACTCTGCCACTTCTGTGGCTTCAATAAATGCGGTTAACAAAAATTTATATGAAAAAATTTTTGTTAGTTATGGGTTATTCGTTATTCGTATTTGACAATAGAATTCACATTTATTCTACCTCTGAATATTTTCAGTCCTCAGCCGTTGGCCCCGCTATTTCTCCTCCTCACGCCTTTTGAACTCCTTAATGTATAAGATCAAGAAGTGAAATCCCGCTGACCAGCGGGGGCCCGCGAACAAAAACTAAAACCGCTTATACCCGTTTACTTAAATACGTAAAGGCAGAATCAAAGATGATTCTGCCTTTCTGGTTTTATGCATTGGCTGGGTAATTATTAATGCACTGTGCTTTTTCCGGTTTGCAGACAGGCTTGGCAGACGCCGTCGACACGTACTTCTACGTTTTCGATCAGGCCCGGGAAGGTGTGTTGCATTGGCCGGGTGTCCACCTTAAGACTCTGCGGTTTTAAGCATTCCAGATGGCCGCAGCTTTTACAGTAAAAATGCGGGTGTGCCGGATGATAATCGCTGGGGGCCATACCGTAAACAAATGAGCGCCCGCCCCCGCTCAGCCGCTGGATCAATCCTCGCTCCACAAGCAAATCGAGGATCCGATAGACCGTCACGCGATTGATCGAAATGGTATCTCCCAGGGTTTTATAAATTTCACCGGCAGAAAGTGGAAAGTTATGGCTGCCGATGACCTCCAGAACACGAAGGCGGTTTCGGGTGACCCCCAGATCACCGGCCTTTAGAAATCCAGAATAATCACATTGATGGCACATGTTAACTCCTGTTGGGGTTGACGGTGGGAACGTATTTTGAATCCTGCCGGCGCCTGACGATCAGGTGGTCTACTAAAAAGAAAAGGAAAAAGGCAACACCGGCAACCAGAATGATGGATGCGCCGGACGTCAAATCAAAAGCGTAGGACAGCCAAAGGCCGCAAATCGTAAATACTGCCCCCAGCAGGCTGGAGCCCATCATCATTTGAAAAAGGGATTTGGCATATTTTTCGACCATAAACGGCGGAATGGTCAGCAGCGCAATCACCAAAATCAGCCCCACAACCCGGATCACCATGACGATCGTTACCGCCAGCAGGCCAATCAGTGCAAAATACAGCGCTCGAATCGGCACACCCCGGATCCGGGCAAATTCTTCATCGTAGGATATTGCCAGCAGGTCCTTATAAAAATAGATGACAAAGCCGGCAATCAGCACTCCGACAATCAGCATAATCCACAAATCCGCTTGTGGAACCGTAAGAATGCTGCCGAACAGATAGCTCATCAGATCAACATTGTATCCGGGTGTCAGGTCCAGCAATATGATGCCGCAGGCCATCCCAACCGCCCAGACAACACCGATGATGGTATCGGCCCGGTGTTTGGCTTTAAGACTGACCGCCGCCATAACCATCGCTGCAATAAAGGAAAATCCGAGCGTACCGACCAGGTAAGGCCAGCCCAAAAAGAAGGACAAACCGATCCCGCCGTAAGCGGCATGTGCAATCCCGCCGGAAAGAAAAACGATCCGGTTGACCACCACCAGGGTTCCCATAATTCCGCAGATGATGCTGGCCAGCAAACCGGCGGCCAGGGCATTGCGCATAAATTCATATTGCAGTGCATCGAACATATTTAATGGTCTTTATGATGCTTTAAAACCCGATGCGGCAGACCGTGGGCCACCAATTCAACGGGGCAGGTTCCTTCCTCCACGCAGGGGTACATCTCTTCGAGCATCTCACCGGTGATTTCCGCCTGGTGGTGGTAATGCAGCCGTTTGTTTACGCAGGCAACGGATTTGACATAGATTGAGATCGCCACCAGATCGTGGCTGACCACCAGAATGGTGATGTCTTTGTTCAGTTCCTTGAGCAGTCCGTAAAACTCAGCCTGGCCCTTGGTATCGATGCTGGCGGTGGGTTCATCCAGCAGCAATACCTTCGGTTTCGTGACTAACGCCCTGGCAATAAACACGCGCTGGCGCTGGCCGCCTGAGAGTTCACCGATTTTGCTGTCTGCAAGTGCTTTGATTTCCATGCGCTCTAAGGCGTCGAGCGCCTCGCGACGATCCTGTGCGGCGCTTCGGCCCCATCTTTTGTTGGGCCCCAGCTTGCCCATCAGCACAACGTCGATGGACGTGATGGGGAAGCTGCGATTGATGTGAACGTCCTGGGACACGTAACCGATGTGGTGAGATGCCTTTTCGGTGGTGTCGCCCAGGATCCGGATAGAACCTTTCCGCGGTTTAAGCAGACCCAGCATGAGTTTCAACAGGGTGGTTTTGCCCCCGCCGTTGGGACCGATCATGGCGATAAAATCTCCGTGCCGGATATCCAGGCTGACGTCTTCGAGTACCGTCTGTCCGTTGTATGTAAACCAAAGGTCTTTGATTTTAACAATTGAATCCTGCATGGGGTGCCTTTTATCTTAATGCCGCTTTAAATTTTTGCGCAACCTCGCGAAGATTACCGGACCAATCGGAAGCCAGTGGATCGGCAAATATCACCTGACCGCCAATTTCTTTTGCTACCAGCTCGGCGCTCCTGGATGAAAACTGCGGTTGCACAAAAATGATATTGATATGCATCTTTTGGGCATACTCAATCAGCGCTTTGAGCTGAGCCGGCTTGGGGTCCTTGCCTTCAATTTCGACCGGCACCTGTTGCAAGCCGTAGGTACGCGCAAAATAACCCCAGGACGGATGAAAGACCATAAATTGAAACCCCTGTT
>JBFFCW010000403.1:0-3769 GCA_041559695.1 Desulfobacterales bacterium | reverse complement strand
CGTCATATTTTGACCCCTGAAAAAGCGGTTGAAATTCAGACCTGCCTGGGTTCGGACGTTATTATGTGCCTGGATCATTGCATTCAGCATCCGGCCTCGCGCGCACAAACCCGTCAGGCGCTTGAAATTACCTCCCGCTGGGCTGAACGTTGCAAGATTGCCTGGCAGGGGGGGGCAAATGGCCACAGTGCCTTGTTCGGCATCGTTCAGGGCGGCATGTTTAAGGATCTGCGGGAAGCATCAAGCGAAGCATTGATTGCCCAGGACTTTGACGGCTTTGCCATCGGCGGATTGAGTGTCGGCGAACCGGTTGAGACAATGCTTGAAATCGCTGATTTTACCTTACCCAAGCTGCCGGATGAAAAACCCAAATATATCATGGGCACGGGCACTCCCGAAAATTTGATCGAACTGGTGGCGCTGGGAGCCGACATGTTCGATTGTGTTCTGCCAACCCGCAATGCGCGCAACGGACAGATTTTTAGCCCGCAAGGTACGCTGAACATCAGCAATGCGAAATATCGCCGCGATACCAACCCTCTGGAGCCCGGTTGCGCTTGCTATACCTGCCGGAATTATTCCAGGGCGTATTTACGCCATCTATACATGGCCAAAGAACTTCTGGCATATCGTCTCAATACCCTTCACAATGTTTATTTTTTCCTGAATTTAATGAAACAGGTACGAGAGGCGATCGTTAACGATGAATTTGAATCTTTTCAGAAAAATTTTTATAGAAACCGTAATTGCACTTAACCGACTAGAATCCATCTCAAAATTAGGATTTTGGTTTAAGATCGCGGCGGGGCCGAGCTTCAAACCGCAGGCATACCATTGTATGTCGAGGATTTGAAGCGAGGCACCAACAAAGATATTGGGCCAAAAGACATTTTTGAGCTGGGTTCTAACCAAAAGGAGAAGCGATCATGAGAGAAAAAGTTGAAGAAGCCATCAACAAAATCAGGCCCATGCTACAGGCCGATGGCGGGGATGTGGAGCTTGTCGATGTCCAGGAAGGTGTTGTTACCGTCCGATTGCAGGGAGCCTGCGCGGGCTGTCCCATGTCGCAAATGACCTTGAAAAACGGAATAGAAAAAATACTGAAAAAGGAAATTCCGGAAGTCGTTTCGGTCGAATCGGCACCCTAATTTCCTTTTTAAGGAAATGTCATAAAATGACAACCCAATAGGAGCACTAGATGAAAATTCTTAAGATCGATCACCTGGGAATTGCCGTAAAAAGCATTGACGCGGGTAAAAACTTTTGGACGGATGCGCTGGGCCTTGAGTTTGAAGGATCTGAAACCGTGGCCGAACAAAAAGTCACCACCGCCTTTTTTCCGGTGGGTGAAAGTGAAGTTGAGCTTTTAGAATCCACCGCGCCCGATGGGCCGATTGCCAAATACCTGGAGAAAAAAGGTGAGGGGATTCAGCACGTCGCGTTTCGGGTGGAGAACATCCAAGCGGCCTTAAGTGAATTGAAAGAAAAAGGCATCCGCCTGATTGACGAACAGCCGCGCATCGGTGCCGGTGGCGCCAAAATTGCCTTTCTGCACCCCAAATCCACCAATGGGGTGCTAGTTGAGCTTTGTGAAAGAGATTAAATTCAGGTTGAGCCCGGTTGCCGGTTGCAGCTGTCAATTAGATTTCAGTTGTCGGTAAGAGATGACAGCGCACAGAAAACAGAAGTCAGATAGGATGTTACGACCTCCCGGTTTTATCATTCGTTTTCTGTCGTCTGACCTCTGACACCTGAAACCGTGGTTATAACGATTAATTTAGAATTATCTGTTTTGTGGAAAAATGAATTAAAAGGGAGCAAACAATCATGGCAAAACAATCGGACACGAAAAAATGGAAGGATCTTGCAACCAAAGAACTAAGAGGAAAGCCCCTGGAATCCCTGGACTGGAAGACGCCCGAAGGCATAGCCGTCAAACCGCTGTATACGGCTGAAGATCTCAAAAAAATGGGGCACCTCAACTCCATGCCGGGTCTGGAGCCTTACTTGCGGGGTCCCAGAGCAACCATGTATGCGGGAAGGCCGTGGACCATTCGGCAATATGCCGGTTTTTCCACTGCCAAGGAGTCCAACGCATTTTATCGCAGATGTCTGGCCGCCGGGCAGAAAGGACTGTCGGTGGCATTTGATCTGGCGACTCACAGAGGATACGACTCCGACCATCCGCGTGTCGCCGGTGACATCGGCAAGGCCGGCGTCGCCGTGGACTCGGTTGAAGATATGAAAATTCTTTTCGATCAGATTCCGCTGGGTCAGATGACCGTTTCCATGACCATGAATGGAGCGGTTTTGCCTATTTTAGCCGGGTATATTGTTGCCGCCGAAGAACAGGGTGTCAGCCAGGACAAACTTGCCGGAACGATTCAGAATGATATTTTAAAGGAATACCTGACCCGCAACACATATATCTATCCGCCCGAACCTTCCATGCGGATTGTTTCCGATATTATCGGGTATTGTTCAATGCATATGCCCCGATACAATACCATCAGTATCAGCGGTTATCATATGATGGAGGCCGGAGCCGACTCTGTGCTGCAGGCGGCCTTTACCCTGGCCGATGGGCTGGAGTATGTCCGGGCGGCCCTTAATGCCGGACTGGATATCGACGCCTTTGCGCCGCGGTTGTCGTTTTTTTTTGGAATCGGCATGAACTTTTTAATGTAAATTGCCATGCTGCGGGCAGCGCGGTTCCTGTGGCATAAAATTATCAGCCAGTTCAACCCTAAAGATCCGCGATCAACCATGCTGCGCACCCATTGCCAGACTTCGGGCTGGAGCCTGACGGCTCAGGACCCCTATAACAATATTATCCGAACCACGCTGGAATGTCTGTCGGCAGCTCTGGGCGGCACCCAATCGCTGCATACCAATTCTTTTGACGAAGCCGTCGGCCTGCCCACCGATTTTTCGGCCCGGATTGCGCGCAACACCCAGCTGATTGTTCAGGAAGAATCTCAGATTTGCCATGTCGCCGACCCGCTGGCGGGTTCATACTACGTCGAGTCTTTAACCGACGGCATTATTCGCGAAGCCGGTAAAATTATTGATGAAGTCGAAGAAATGGGAGGCATGGCCAAAGCGATTGAAACCGGGAAGCCCAAAATGAGAATCGAAGAGGCGGCTGCCCGCCGGCAGGCGCGCATCGATCAGGGCAAGGATGTCATTGTGGGCGTTAACAAGTACCAGATCGAAGAAGATGTAAATCTGGAGATTCTCGAAGTTCCAGCCAGCGTTCGGGACGAACAGGTCACCCGCTTAAAGGAACTTAAAGCGCGCCGGGATGCAAAGGCCGTAGCGCAGGCGCTGCAGGCGATCGTCAAGGCCGCAGAATCCGGCGGCAATTTACTGGAAGTATGTATTCCGGCCGTACGAGCCCGGGCCACTGTTGGTGAAATCTCGGATGCCCTGGAGAACGTATTCGGGCGTTATGTGGCGACGACCCAGTGTATATCCGGTGTGTATGCTTCCGAATACGGTGACAGTGAGATCATTGACTCGCTGCGCAAGCGGACCGCAGAATTTGAGGGAAAAGAAGGGCGGCGTCCCCGGATTTTGGTTACCAAGATGGGACAGGATGGTCACGATCGGGGAATTAAAGTCATTGCAACTGCCTTTGCCGATCTTGGGTTTGATGTTGACATCAGTCCGATGTTTCAAACGCCTCAAGAGGCTGCGCGCATGGCGGTGGAAAATGATGTCCATCTGGTGGGCGTATCCAGCCTGGCCGCCGGCCATAAGACCCTGG
>JBFFCW010000402.1:0-3770 GCA_041559695.1 Desulfobacterales bacterium | reverse complement strand
GGTAGTGTGAGGGCTGCCCGGGGGTTTTTTAATGCCGAATAATCACCATTTAGCAGATCGATACAAAGCGCTAAAGCGTATCCGCGTTGGCAGGGCCGGTACTTCTGAGCTCTCTCTGGGCCTCCTCGCAGTCACAGTGGCCGTCGATGGCTTCAATATAGTGCATGCATCGATTGCTAACAGTTGATTTCTCAGCGAATTTGCACCGATTCTGATCATTCCAGACCGTGCCTGCGCTGCAACGCGACATCACACCTGTTACGCAGTAGTTGACGCACTCCGGCCCGACTTCGTAATTGTCTTTACGCAGCAGGCAAATGTTTTTCTCATCCAGTATGCATTTGGCCATGTTATTGCCCATCTCGACGGCGCGGAGTCCGTTGATCCAGTCCCAAACTTCGCGCCCGCCATGGACCCCCCTTCAAAAAACGGTAAACACGCGTGTCTATTTCCAGATGCCAGGGCAAAAATGCTTTAAACGGCCGTTTGCGGCCCTATCTATCTTTACCCCGCCCTTGACAGTTTGACCTAAATCAATGGACGGTTTGAATACCAAAACCGTTGACAAGCTGGCAGCGCAACATTTGGGGCCGGTGTTTGGAAATAGTCCTTGGCGATGCACCTTCTGGTTTAAAGCCGATTCTAGCGAATTCGTTTTGTTAGAAAAAATTTATGGAGGGTATTTTTAGCTGTTGAACACGCGCTCCAACTCCTTTGTGGGTATTTGTGAAGAGCCAAATGTAAGGGTGAAGTTACAAAAGTCTGAAATCAATATGGCCGACAGCGGTGCCATCGGTTCCATCCCAAAATGGTCACGGGTGCTCGGGCGATCAGATGCAAGGCGTGACTGGGCAGTTTGATTTAACATCTTGGGGAGGGGGTATGCGGGCAACGTTTTGGCGGGTGTTGGGTTTTCAGGCAAGCGTGTCAGTCGACAAATACGGTGCGGCGCTCTTTGCCCTGTTTTCTTTTTTTGTTGAGGGACCTTCTTCGATCAGCGCCGCTTCTGCGATCATATCGCATTCGCCGTTCAGGCATATATTCGGCTTCGGCAAATCGCCTTCTCTCAGAGCCCGAACGGGTGCCGCCATTATCGATGAACGCGATTAAGTTATCCAAACCACTCATAGACGATTCTCCCGAAAAATGCCAACTGCAAGCCATAATCCGGAGTTTTTGCTTTTCTGTATTTGTAGAAGGGGGAGGTTAAACACCAAAACCATATATCCTGAAAAATCATTTTTCAAGCTTATTTTTTTTCCACAGGGTACCCCGCCTTTTTCCAGGCATACCAGCCGCCTTTAAGTGCGTATACCTTCGGATAGCCTTTTTTAATGAAATGCCGTGCCGCCCGGGCACTGGTTCTCTCATTTTTTCAGGTGCAATAAAAAATCAGGGTTTTATCTTTGGGGTACTTCTTGGCCCAGCGCTCCAGCGAGCCGAGTTCTTCCCTAACCGCATTTTCGATTTTGTCGGGACTCCGCCACCAGTTTTTAGCCGTGCGCACATCGATGATAACCACATCCGGGTTGGCAAGCATCTGTTTGGTGCGTTCAATGGAAATGCGGGGCACTTCAATTGATGCCGCTGAAGCCGCCGTCCGGCTCAAAAGGATGCCAGCCGGCAGCACGATGATCAATACGGTTGCAGCAACAAGATTTCGCTGGGTCATACGGATCTTTCTCTGTCTCTGAAAATCAACGTTAGACGTCACGCTCTGGTTAAATAGCTAAATAGTTGAAAAGTTAATTCGTCAGCGGATTTTAACCATTTGACCATTTAACCAGTCGACCATTTGGCCAATCACGGGTGTTCGATCCGGTCTAAGATCACCGTACTATAGAGATTTAATGGAAACGGGTCAACCGGTCGATCGGCAGGTCGATGAAAGCGGCATAAACGGTTGCACGGTCGTAGAAAAAATGTTTGAATCCGGGTGTTTTTGACCACCGTAAAAGAAAAAAAATAGGGGTGGCTCTTGATGAGCCACCCCCTCCCTAAGGAATTATATCAAACAGCGTGCCCGCCTGCACACTGTTGCTTTATTTATCGGTACTTTCCGAGAAAACTTTACCTGTAAAATTCATTAATTTTTCGATATCCGGATTTGGTAAAATTTCAATTCCCCATGCCTTCGATTTTGACATACTCCCTTTTCTCCTGACAGTACCATTGATGCGGTCCGATACATCGATATTCACCGTCGGATAAAGCAATAATCTGTTCTGCAAAAACAAGCGCCTGCTGGCTGTCGGGAAAAAGGTTTCTCAGAGTTCCGATGTGTTCGCCGTATTCCACCACGCAGATCATAATTTATTCAACCTTTCATTCTTTGGGTCCTTATCATTCATAACGCTAATATCATCTTAGCCCCCGGGGTGAGTTAAGCCCCGGGGGCGGTGAAAGGGGGAGCGTCCCCCCGGGGCGTTTAGACCCCTGGGACAAATGCCGCACGGGTTAAAGCTGATTGAGGGCCCATGCGCACTGAAATTATTAATACAATTTCCATGCCAATTCGATATCGGCACCGCACTTTACGGAAAGATCAAGCGTCTAGAATCTATCTCAAAAACAGGATTTTGGTTCAAGATCGCGACGGGGCCGAGCTTCACCGCACAGCGGGGCTTCCCGCCTGATCAAATCCTCTGTGTGGGTCGTAAACCGGAGGCATACTGTTGTATGTCGAGGATTTGAAGCGAGGCACCAACAAAGATATGGGGACAACAGACATTTTTGAGATGGGTTCCAAGCACTTTGGCAGGATTGGGAGAGCGGATCAAATGGAATCAGCCGGCGGTTGTCAAAATTTTGACCGCTTAAACTGTCGAATGTTCGCTTGACATTGGATCAGGACGACGGTATCAGAAGACCATACTGGAAAGCGTAAAAAATGGATCTTACCTTAAATTGGCTGGCAGAAGTTTGGAATGCATTCAGCCTGTGGACTTCAACCCAACCGACCTTTGTGCAGGTAGCGTTCGGTATGGGCCTGTTCTATGTGGTATTGAATTTCTTGCGGCTGCTGTACCGGGCTGTCCATTTTATCCTTACAGGGTTGTTCGCCGGTTCTGGCCGCCCCAGGATCAAAAAGGATATGAAGCCGCCCAACCGCGCAAAAAAGCATGTGACCTTGGACGACGACTCCCCCCCGTTTGTCTTCAGGTAAACCGATTTTAGGGCAAAACCCTACACATTCCCGCCCCCAAATTACCGCTTTAAGTGTTTCGCCTCCGGCAATTTCTGCCGCTATCTGACCGTTTACGCCATTTTGCTAAAGGGCCATTTGCAGAATTTCCATTAATTCTTCTTCGGTCAGGCGAATTGGATTGCCCTGCATGCTGCTGGCTTTCTGAGACTTGGCCACTACAGCTGGAAAATCGGCTTTGCTAAGGCCCAGGTGTGCCAGCGATTCGACCTGAAGCGTCTGGCAGAGATCCTTTACCCACGACAGGCCGTCTTCAGCCCGGGCTTTCGTGCTTCGGGTCAGAATGCGTGCCAGTTCATTGTAGCGCTCCAGCATTGGTGAATCCGCCGCGCGTTTGCGCAAGGCCTTAATATTGATGTCGATGACATCGGTCAGTAGTGCGGCGCAGATGGCCCCGTGGGCGCCGGAAATCATACCGCCCAGTGGACCGGCAATGCCGTGGACCGCTCCCAGCTTTGCGTTGGCCAGGGCCATTCCGCTAAAAAGGCTGGCCAGGCACATATTTTCGCGGGCGCTGCGGTCGCTTCCATTCTCGTAGGCCCGTTGCAGCGAATGGGCGACGCGC
>JBFFCW010000401.1:0-3773 GCA_041559695.1 Desulfobacterales bacterium | reverse complement strand
GCTTCGCCCTGTAATTGTTCTTTTTCCAGTGTGATGATTTCCAGATGGCGCCTGGCATTTTTGAGTTCTTCGGTAGCCTTTACCTGCTCTTTTTCAGCCTCGATTTCAGCTTTTGCGGCCGTATTCTTCTTTTCGGTAAGCTGTTGCAGCTGGCTTTCGAGTTGGCGCGCTTCTGATTCCAATGCGTTCTGGGCCAGGCGGGCTTTTTCCAGTTTCTCATCCAGCTCGGCACCGCGGCGGCTGAGATCTTTGATTTCCTGCTTTTTGGATAGAATACCGTTGAGTTTGTCTTTGCTGCCGCCGATCAGGATGCCTTGAGGGGATATCAGATCACCATTTTTGGTGACAATCGTTTTAGACTCGCCATTGCGGTTATACATCGCTATGGCCTCGGCCATATCCTCTGTGAAGACCACATGGCCCAGCAGGGCATCGACAATGGGTTCATAACCGGATTTGACGGTAATCTGCTCTAAAAGCAGCTGCCCTGAAACGGTTTTACCCGCCCGATCGGCATCGACGCGTTTCACGGCGGGAACCGGGATGAAGCCACTTCGGCCGGCACGGCTGGATTGTAAATAATCGATGGCTTTAAGGCCGGCATCCTGGTCCTTAACAATAATATACTGGAGCGCGTCGCCCAGGACCGCCTCCACCGCGGTTTCAAAGGTCGGTTTGGCCTCAATAATATCCGCCATAAGCCCGATGATTTTAGCCGATACTTCCTGGCTGATCGAGGACTCAGCGGTGTTTTGAGGCTTCATAATGGCCTTGACCCCGTCGCGGTACCATTCGAAATTGGCCTCCATTTTCTTTAAGGTATTTAAATTTGACTTAACCGTGTTGCGCTCCAGTTCCGTCTTCTGGGTCAATTTGACCTGTTGGCCAAGGGCGCTGTTTTTTTGTTCCAACTGGTTGCCGCTGGTCGTGATCTGATCCGTCAGATCCGTTATCTCTTGCTTAATGGTCTCAAGCTGCTCCCGGGCTTTGCCTTCCAGCTCGCGAGTCCGGTTAATTTCCTTTTGGGCCCGGTCCAGGTCGTCATCCACCTTTGTCAGGCGTTTTTGCAGGCTTTCTTTATTGTTAATGGTGGTTTGATAAATGTTTTTATATTGCGCTTCCCGGGCGATCAAATCCATTAAGCCGGCTTTATTCGACTCCAGATCGTTATTGAGCGTCGCTAATTTTTCGGTGATCGTTTCGCTGGACGCTTTTTCCTCATCGATCCGGGTCCTTACCGTGGTGATTTCTTCATTAATCGCAGATGCTTCATTTTTTACCTGATCAATTTCAGAAAGCATCTGATGATTTTTTTCTTCCAGTTGAACCCGGGCGGCCTTAAGCTCGGCAGACTCTTCAGAAAGCCTTTTGATTACTTTGCGCAGGTGAACAAGGTCATTCTCGTTGCGGTCTATTTTACGTTGCGTTTCAAATTGGTTCGATTTTTGTTCGGATATTTCCTGGTTTTTTTGCCAGCGTTTGAGCTTGATTTCTTCAACTGAGGCATCCAGCTTTTTGATCTCGGTGACCTGGCTGAGATCCAAATCCTGCAGCTCGTTTAACAGGGAATCGGTCTGCTGGATCCGGCTGGCGTAATCCTCAAAATAATGCAAGCCGAGGTATATCTCCAGGGCTTTAATCTGTTTCTGGTAGTTGTTGTAGATTTCAGCCTTGCGGGCCTGGCGTTTCAGGCTGGCCATTTGACGCTTAATTTCCGAAATAATGTCTGTAACGCGCAGCAGATTGTTTTGGGTGGTGTTGATTTTGCGCAGCGCCTCGTATTTACGGTTTTTATAGCGGGTGACACCGGCGGCTTCTTCGACGAAAAAGCGCAGTTCTTCCGGGTTTGCATCGGTGATGGCGCCAATTCTTCCCTGCTGGATGATGGCGTAGGATTTAGAGCCGAGCCCGCTGCCCCAGAAGACATTGTGAATGTCCTTTAGTCGGCAGGGCTGTTTGTTCAACAGATAAGCGCTTTCACCCGAGCGGTAGATGCGACGGGTAAGGTTGATTTCAGTAAATTCTCTGAGTTCTTCGGGGCTATCACCATTATCGTTTGCCAGGGTTAAAGAGACCTCAGCCATATTTAACGGCGCTTTGCTGTTGGCACCCGAGAAGATCACGTCTTCCATTGATTTGCCGCGCAGGGTCTTGACGCTTTGCTCTCCCATGACCCATCTCAACGCATCGATGATATTGCTTTTGCCGCAACCATTGGGCCCCACCACCGCGGAGATGCCCTGCGGGAATTGAATGTTGGCCTTGTCGTAAAAGGATTTGAAGCCGATGATTTCAAGTTTCTTCAATTTCATATATCAAGATCTCCCCAGATCGTTTTATCTGAATAGATGCACGTATCTTCTATGCCCCTGTTTTTCATTTTGTTTACGATCAATCAGGGGGAAAAAGCCTCAGACTGACCTGCTCAATCTTTTTCAGGCAAATCCGGGCTTCAAAGAAGATAAGAAAGTGGTTTTGAATTTCACTGGCAAATCATAGCAGGATGGGAACCGCTTGTAAAGAAAAAACACAAGTTACGGTATGATTTTAGTGGTTTGGATACAAGATGTGGTGTAAGCGGAAACTATCAAATCCGAAATCCGAATATCGCCGGATTTGATAAAATTGGCCGAAACAAATTCGAATTTCGAATTTAGGGTTTCGGATTTTGTTGGTTTGCACGGATTGTTAGCGCGCATGAAAACAGCAGAAAGCCTTTCTGATACCGCATTGCAAATTAAAGGATCTGGCTCAAAAACAGCTTGGTGCGATCATGGGTGGGGTTCTTAAAAAAGTGCTCGGGAGTGCCGACTTCGACTATCGCCCCTTCATCCATAAATATGACGCGGTCGGCCACCTCCCGGGCAAACCCCATTTCATGGGTCACGCACACCATGGTCATGCCCTCTTTGGCCAGCGTTTTCATGACATCCAGCACTTCGCCGATCATCTCGGGATCCAGCGCCGAGGTGGGTTCGTCAAACAGCATCACTTTGGGATCCATGGCCAGGGCGCGGGCGATGGCCACCCGCTGCTGCTGGCCCCCGGACAAATTATCGGGATAGGCGTTGGATTTATCATGGATACCGACTTTTTTTAGCAGAAAATCAGCCTTTTCTTTGGCATCGGCTGTTGAGCGTTTGCGCACCACTTTCTGGGCCAGGGTAATGTTTTCAAACACGCTTTTATGGGGAAACAGGTTGAACGATTGAAACACCATGCCGACTTCGGCCCGGATCTTGTTGATATTGGTTTTTGAATCCAGGACGTCGACACCGTCGATGAAAATATGCCCCGCGTCTGCTTTTTCCAGACGGTTCAGACATCTGAGGTAAGTACTTTTGCCCGACCCGGAAGGGCCGCAAACCACCACCACTTCCCCGGCTTCAATTTTGGTGGAAACATCGACCAGGGCTCTGACTTCATCGGGCACCCAAAACGTTTTATATATGTTTTTTACATCGATCACTCGAATGCCATCCTTTTCTCAAGTCGTTGAACAACCATGGAAAGTGTAAAGGTTAAGACCAGGTACAATGCCGCTGCCAGAAAAAAAACTTCAAAAGGCTGCAAACTGACGGTAACCGCCTCTCTGGCCGCTTTTGTCAATTCGCGGATGGCAATCATTCCGAGCAAAGAAGAGTCTTTGATCAGGCTGATGAACTGGCCGGCCAGCGGCGGCAGAATCCGTCGCAAAGCCTGGGGCAAAATAATATGCAGCATGGACTGGCCGTATGACATGCCCAATGAACGGGCGGCTTCCGTCTGTCCGC
>JBFFCW010000400.1:0-3790 GCA_041559695.1 Desulfobacterales bacterium | reverse complement strand
TAGGCATGGTCCTTAAATACCGTTTTAACCGCCCGGGATTCATACAGATCGTTCAGCTCTGTGGAGGTCCCGTGGGCATTGATGTAGTCGACGCTGCCGTGACCGATTGCCGCATCATCAAGTGCCGCTTGCATACAGCGCACCGCACCGTCACCGTCAGGCGGCGGTGCTGTCAAGTGGTGGCCGTCTGCGGTGAGGCCATAACCGATGAGCTCCGCATAAATATGCGCCCCTCTTTCCCGGGCATGCTCAAGCGCCTCTAAAATGAGGATTCCGCTGCCTTCACCGACCACAAAGCCGTCACGATCGCGATCGAAAGGCCTCGAGGCTTTTTCGGGCTCATCGTTGCGTGTGGACAGCGCTTTCATGGCATTAAACCCGGCAATACAGGTCGGATTGATGCCGGCTTCAACTCCGCCGGTAATCATGGCATCCGCCGTACCGTTTTGGATAAATCGATAAGATTCCCCAATAGCATGGGTCCCGGCAGCGCATGCCGTAGCGAAGGATAAATTCGGTCCCTTGGCATCAAAATGAATCGAAATCATGCCCGGCACCATATTGCCGATCATCAGTGGAATGAAAAAAGGGCTGACCCGGCGAGGGCCTTTCTGATCTAAAGTCATACAGGTCTGTTCAAGCAAGGTGAGGCCACCTAAACCACAGCCCGTGACAGCCCCAATCCGGTTTTCATTTGAGCTGTCGATCACCAAGCCGGCATCCTGCAGTGCCATGCCTGTCGCGGCCATGGCATAGGCAATAAAACGATCTGCCCGCCGGGCATCTTTTTTGGGAAGAAAATCGTGCGGGTTGAAACCTTTTACCTCCGCAGCAATCTTGGTATTATGCGGAGTGACATCAAATCGGGTTATCTCTCCCACACCGGATTTGCCGGCACACAATGCCTGCCAGGTTTCCTCAACCCCGATACCCAGGGGCGTTACAAGCCCCAAGCCCGTGATAACAACCCGTCTATTCAAAAAATCCTCCCGTAGAGCAAATTATAACTCTTTGAAATCAATTATATTATAGTGATTATTGCGAACAACAGCAAAATATTTCTAAGTATTTTAAAACCAGTGGTGTTGTCAAGATTTTTCCGGGACGCAGGGACTTGAAGGTCATCTGAAAATTAATAACCGGTAGGGGTGACAAACGCGCAGGCTTGTATTTTACCGCTGTCAGTAACGTTTGATAACTTTAGGTGCTGAGGCGTGCTGCCCATTCGTCATTCTCGCCTGCGCGGGAGTGACAATCATTTTGTATCTTATCTGCAGGACACAACACAAGGATTTTACAATCGATCAAGCAATTTTTCATGAATATTGTCAAAACCACCGTTGGACATCACCAGAATAAGATCTCCGGGAGCGGCCTGGTGCACAAGAAATTTAACAATGGCATCCGTATCGGCAAAAAAATGGGCATCTTTACCGCGTTTCTTTAAATCGGCGACCAGTTGTTCAGAAGAAAATCGTTCGGCGGCTGGAATCTTTTTCAGCAAGGGCGGCTGACGGATACAGATACGATCGGCAAAATCAAAAGATTGCGGATATATGTTTTGAAAAATGTTGCGCATACTGGAATTGGTTCGGGGCTCAAATACGGCGATCAGGCGCTTCTGGGCATAAAATGATTTGACGGCTTCAAGGGTTTCGCGAACCGCTGTTGGATGATGGGCAAAATCATCCATGACGATAATCTGGTTTTTCTGGCCCCGGATTTGCTGCCGGCGTTTAACGCCTTCAAAGGTTTCCAGGGCCTTGGAAATTTTCTCAATCGGTGTGCCTAAATGATCGGCGATGGCAATAACCGGCAAGGCGTTAAATAAATTATGGCTGCCGATCAGCCGGGTCTTAAAGGTTCCAAATAGCTTCCCGGCTTTCAGCACGTCAAATACGCTCCAGGGCGCATCGATCTGAACCTTACCAAGAGACCAGGCGGAATGATCATTATGGCCATAAAATTCAAAGCGGCAGTGTGCCTTTGGGATCAGATCCTTTATGTTTTTATCGGCATCAAACGCCAAAAGCAGACTGGCGGCATCGAGCTGAGAAAGAAACCGGCCGAATGCCGTCCGGACATGATTCAGATCGTTAAAAATATCGGCATGGTCAAATTCCACGCTGGTCAACGCGGTTATCGCCGGTCGAAAATGCATGAACTTGGGACCCTTGTCGAAAAATGCGGTGTCATACTCATCGCCTTCGATGATCATATAGTCTCCGCCACCCAGCCGGAAGTTGCTGCCGAAGTTCTGCAAAATACCGCCAATCATAAAGGAGGGATCCAGTCCGGCTTTGTAAAGCATCCAGGCCAAAATAGAGGAAGTGGTCGTTTTGCCGTGAGTGCCGGATATCACAAGCGTTTTTTTATCCCGGGCGACAAAGTGGTTCAGTGCCTGGGGCATGGAGCAAAACGCGATCCCCATTTGCTTCATTTTTTTTGCTTCCGGATTCTCGCGGGTGACCGCATTGCCGACAATCACCAGATCGGTTCCATCGGAAATATGCGTTGCATCGAACCCGTCCATAATATGGACGCCCTGTTCCACTAAAAAATCGCTCATGGGGGGATAGATTTTGTGATCTGAACCGGTTATCTCAAATCCAAGATTTTTGAGCATGCAGGCCAGTGCGCCCATGCCGGTCCCGCAAACAGCGATCAGGTGAATTTTGCGCACATCATCTGGTATCAAATTTGGGTTTTCAGGCATGGATAATGTTCCTGACAAGCGTGAAATGGAAAGGTCCCCCCGGCGGTCGTCAGTTTCTAAAAAATAGGTGTCAGGTGTCAGTATTCGGGTGTCAGGATTACGAAACCGTTGACGCAAGGATGGTCAGATTGGGCAAGCTGTCATCTGTTTGCTGGCACCTGACACCCTGGTATTGTTTATTTCCCTTCGAGTATGGCTCTGAGGTTTTGCGACAGATTTTGCAAATTAAATGGTTTCTGGATAAACCCGTTACAGCCACGTTTTAAAATTTCGGACGCCTGGCCGTTAATGCTGTATCCGCTAGACAGCAAAACCTTGACGCCGGGTTTAATTTTCTTGATTTGATCATACGTCTCGCCGCCACCCATTTGGGGCATAATCATATCCAGTACAATCACATCAATTTTTTCCTGATGTTTCTTAAAAACCGCAATGGCTTCTCTGCCGTCCCGCGCAGTAAATACCTTGTAACCCAGCTTATTTAGCATCCGGGTACCGACATCAATGATCATGTCCTCATCGTCCACCAGCAGGACCGTCTCCTGACCCTCCACAAACTCCTCGACGACTTTTTCTTCAATCGGCATCCCCTTATCCGAGGACGGCAGATAAATCTCAAAACGCGTTCCCTGCCCCGTTTTGCTGAAAACGTTTATAAAGCCTTCGTGGTTTTTAACGATGCCGTACACCGAAGCCAATCCAAGCCCCGTCCCCCGGCCCATCTCCTTGGTCGTAAAAAAGGGGTCAAAAATTCGTTGTTGAATGTCTTCGTCCATTCCAATTCCGGTATCTTCGATAATCATTCGAATATATTTGCCGGCTCTTACATAATAGGGACTGTAATGATCTTCATCAATCGTAACGTTAGCCGTTCGCGTTGTCAGGGTCCCGCCATCCGGCATGGCCTGCAAGGCATTTAAATAAAGATTCATCAACACCTGTTCGATCTGGCCTCGATCAGCCTCGACCCTCCAAAGATCCGGCTTGAATTTATTCTTGAAGATAATTTCCTTGTTGGTGCGGCTGAACATAAGATTCTGCTCTTCAAGCAGTTCGTTGAGATTGAGCAGGCTG
>JBFFCW010000399.1:0-3797 GCA_041559695.1 Desulfobacterales bacterium | reverse complement strand
CCTGGGCCAGCCCGTCTAAAGCCAACAGATACCCGTGGGAGCCCAACCCTGAAATCTGGGCCGTGACTACGGCAGAGATCATTGATGTCCGTCGAAATGATTCTCTTTTGTAAATGTTGGAAAGGTGTACCTCAACCACCGGTATTTTTAGCAGCGAAAGGGCATCCCGGATGGCGATGCTGGTGTGCGTGTACGCTGCCGGATTGATAATGATCCCATGAAATGAATCGTGTGCCTGCTGGATCTTATCCACCATATCGCCTTCATGATTGGATTGGAAGGTTTCAATATGAAGTCCCAGCCGGTCAGCTTGCGCCGTCAGCGCAGCATCTATTTCTTCAAGGGTCTGATGGCCGTAGATATCCGGTTCCCGCGTTCCAAGCATGTTGAGATTGGGCCCATGGACAACCAAAACGTTTCGACTGCCTGTATTTTCTGCCATTCGGTTTCTCCTGACTTCATCTGCCTAAATGGATTAAAAAGTTATTTTCAACATTCGATCTGTTCATCAATCTTTTGCATGGCCTGCCTAAACGCGGTCCGTTTTTCCTGCGCGTACGGGTTATAGCGGTGCATGTCATAAAATAATTGCCAGGTATCATGCTCCACGACCTCCAGGATATGCAGCAGCCGTTTATAACCTTCGCTGTCGATACCGAGCGGAGCAGCGCCGAATTCGGATAAGGTTCTTCCGATATAATGGGTCAGCGCCAGGCTGACGGCGATTTGCTCATCATGATCCTCCGGGGTGGATTCGATCAGGACGAGTTCTTTTGACGCCAGATAGGTTTTAATTTTTTGATATTGCTGTGTTTCGATTCTGACCGGGCTTAGAAAGATTTTGCGACCCTTTAAAGAACCGGCAGCGCTATCGGGTCCAAATATCGGATGGGTCGCCAGAATCGACACCGTTTCAGGCAGCGAGGCTTTCATCCACTGGGTCGGATAGACCTTTACCGAGCAGACATCGACAACCACAGAATCTTTTTTTAAAAGCGGTCCGATTTCGACGAGAACCGCCTTGAGGGTGGAAATCGGAACACATAAAATAACGATTTTTTGCCGGCAAACTGTTTTTAGGGATGCGTTACAGGCGCCGCTTTTTTTTATCTCAGCTGATTTATCGGTTCGATTAAAGACAAAAACGTCAAAATCTTCGGCCAGATATCCGGCGGTCAGTTTGCCAAAGCGTCCGAAACCAACGATTCCGATCATAATACCTCTGCCAGGCGTTCAAGCCCCTTTTTAAGATTTTCTGCTGCAACAGCGAACGATATGCGCAAATGCTTTGCCATGCCAAATGCCTCTCCGACGACAACCGCCACGCCGGTCCGTTTTAAAAGACGCCGGGCCAAAGCGTCAGATGTTTCATCGTTTTTCAAGGCCGTAGATACATCCGGAAAAAGATAAAATGCGCCCTGCGGTTTAATGCAGTCAAACAACTTTGAAACGGCCTGAAAGGCCACGTTTCTTTTTTGTTGCAGCTCGGACTGCCGGTCTGAAACCAAATCCCCGTTCAATGACAGGGCCGCCAGTGCACCGTACTGGGCAAAGGTGCAAACATTGCCGGTCAGATGGCTTTGAATTTTAGACAGGGCCGCAATGATTTTATCCGGGGCTGCGACGTACCCGATGCGAAAGCCGGTCATGCTGTAGCTTTTTGAAAAACTGCGCGTCACAATTACCCGGTTACGAACACGCTCGATGTCGAACATACTCGCATGAACGTTCCCGTCATAAACAAATGTATTATAGGCTTCATCCGCTACAATAAACAGATTGTGATCATCTGCCAGCCGGGCGATTTTTTGCAAGTCGGCCATTGGATAAACCGCTCCGCTGGGGTTGTTTGGCGAATTGATCAAAATGGCTTTTGTCCGCGGCGTTACGGCCCGCTCAATTGCTTCACAGTTGAGCTGGTGATCTTTCGTGGCGACCGGCACCGGCTTGCCCCCGGCAAGTTTGACCTGCTCGATAAAACTCACCCAGTAAGGCACCGGAATAATCACCTCATCGGCAGGATCGCAGATGACCTGGAAAATCATGTATAATGCCTGTTTGGATCCGTTTGTCAGCAGAATGTTTTCGGCGTCATAACCGCTGAATCGAATCGCCAGTTGCGCTCGCAGTTCGGAAATACCGTTTACCGGGCTGTAGCGGGTTTTTTGGGCGTCCAGGGCGGCTTTCGTGGCGTCGATCACCGGGGCCGGCGTATCAAATTGCGGCTCACCCGCGGCCAAATCAATAATCTCTCTGCCTTCCTGCCGCAATTGTTGAATCAAGGCTGTGAAGGCAACCGTTTTTGATCCTTCAATGGACTCAATTTTATCAGACAATTTCATTTTCTCTCATCTTCTGCCGCAGCGCGAGGTCCACCAAAACCAATGCGGCCATGCTTTCGACAATAGGCACGGCCCGCGGCACCACACAGGGGTCGTGACGCCCCCTGGCTTCGAGAACCGTATCGTTGCCCTCGAAATCAGCGGTTTTTTGGGGAAGGCTGATGGTTGCCGGCGGCTTGAAAGCGACCCGAAACGTAATCGGTTCGCCATTGGATATGCCGCCCTGAATACCGCCGCTGTAATTGGTTTTGGTGCCTAATTGCGCCCCTTTTTTAATGAACACATCGTTGTGCGCGGATCCGCGCATGCGCGCACCGGCAAAGCCCGAACCGATTTCAATCCCTTTGGTCGCCGGGATCGACAGCATGGCCTGGGCCAGCGACGCTTCTATTTTATCAAAAACAGGTTCGCCCAGCCCGGCAGGAATGTTGCGACACACACAGGAAATAATCCCTCCCAATGAGTCCCCTGCCTTTTGCGCTGCGATGATGGCATCCTGCATTTTTGCCGCAGAATCTGAGTCCGGGCAGCGAACCGCAGATCGATCGACGTCTTTGCGGATAACGCGCAGCATATCGGGTGACGGTGCTTCAATTGCTGCGACGGCGCTGACCCAGGCAACAATTTCAATACCGTAATGTTCCGACAAAAATTTTTCAGCAACGGCACCCGCAGCAACGCGGCCAACGGTTTCTCTGGCACTGGCGCGCCCGCCGCCGCTTAAAGCCTGAATACCGTATTTCATCTGGTAGGTATAATCCGCGTGCGAGGGTCGCGGCACCGAGCGCATCCGGCGATAATCCGCCGGTCGCTGATCCTTATTTTTGACCATCAGCGCGATAGGGGTCCCTAGCGTTATCCCATTATCGACGCCCGACAGGATAGCGACTCGGTCGGCCTCTTCTCGAGTGGTCGTCAATTCGCTCTGGGCCGGCCGGCGCCGATCCAGTTGGGGCTGGACATCGGTTTCGTCCAGGGGCATTTGGGGCGGACAGCCGTCAATCACGGCGCCGACCCCCTGACCGTGGGACTCACCGAAAGTAGTGACGCAAAATAGGGTGCCAAATGAACTGGACATGAGTTCTCCTTATCAGGTAGGCCGCTTGAGCCCGTTTAGCCCGTTAAAATCTGAAAATGTCTGGTTATAGTTAATTGGATGACGGACAACGGGCTAACGGGTAACGGGCCCAACCCATAGCTTTTTAACGATTCTTCTGGTAATTTCATCGGCCGGCACGTCATCGGTACCGATATAAAAATCGCTGGCGCCTTCATAATAGGGCTTTCGCTGCAACAGCATATCTTCGATTTCTTCTATCCGCCCTTTGTCGGTCAGCGCCGGCCGGAAATTTCCGGTGTTTTTGTCCTGAAGCATTCTTTTCTGAATGGTTTCAGCGGTTGCATCCAACCAGACAACCATTCCGCTGGTTTTCATTGCCAGGATATTCGATTCAT
>JBFFCW010000398.1:0-3802 GCA_041559695.1 Desulfobacterales bacterium | reverse complement strand
TGATGGCCCGGCCTCCCGCAATGCTCAACTCTTCAAGTGCTGTTGCCAGCCCGCCTTCGGTTATATCATGCATGGCCCGGGTGCCCGGGGTTGCAGCGGCGATTTTTGCTTCGGTGATAACGCTGATGTTATCCAAAAATTGGCGGCAGCGGTCAATCTCGCCGGCAGGCATGCCTGATTTTTTAAGGCGAAGGCCGAACTCCCTGGCAATAATGGCCGTTCCTTCTACCGCCACCCCTTTGGTTAACAGCACCTGGTCCCCTTTTTCCATGCGGCGTTTATCGATGAGGTCACGTCTGGCAACGGTTCCGGCCATCATGCCAGCAACAATGGGACGGTTAACGGCATCTGTGATTTCAGTGTGCCCGCCACATAGGGTGATGCCCCACTGCCGGCAAAAACTTTTGAGCTCTTCGAACACATGTTGAATTTGGGACGGGGTTGTGCCGCCGGGGAAAAACAAGGTGGTTAAAAACCAGCGGGGAATCGCCCCGGAGGTGGCAATGTCATTGGCATTTACCAGCACGGCATATTGTCCGATGGAATTGGTGGCAAAGGTAATCGGATCGGCTTTCAGGACCAGAACTTCCCGGCCTTCAATATCGACAGCTGCGATATCTTCTCCAACGCCGGGATTGATTAAAAGCGAAGGGTCATCGAAGACAAACTGATTCAAGAAATCGTGCAACAACCGGTTGGGCAATTTACCGGATGGCAGCGGGATGCCCATGCGGACAATATCTTTTATTTCGGCAATATCTTCGATCTCAAAGTCGCCGGTGGAAGCTGCCGGGCCTGCACGTTGTCCGGTGCGCATCCATGCGGTTACGGCGCCCACCCGCTGAACGGCCCGAACCTCGGAAGGATATGGCGATATGAACAGGACATTTTCTATCGCTACGCACATCTTTTGCGCTGCACGCTGAATCAGATCCGCACCGGCTTTGTGCTGCATGATTTCAGGCCGGCTGATAATGACTTCCATGTCATCTTCAATGATAAATCCACAATTACGCAAACCCTGCCGAACGGTTTTTATGTTCGAGCGGCTGATAATTCCCAGTCGCAGATTTTTTGAAATCAAGTGCCGGCCGGTTGTCAGCAAAGCCGACGTCGGTTCAAGGCGAAAAAGAACGGCTTCGATATGAATGGGTCGGTTTTTCATATTGCGTGTTTCCATGACAGAAAGCATTTGAAAAGTCAAACGCTGCATTTCCCATGTATGGCTAAGACGAATATGGTGGGTTGACGTCCGGCCGCATGCTTTGACAATTTTGGGTTTGCCCTTTATGTTGGTGTGAAAAATGAGATTGTAAAGGTTTTGGGATGAAAATCTTATTGATATATCCCTATTGTCTGGAGACACGCCTGCAGGTTGAAGATGTCAGCATTGTGCCCCAGGGCGTCTATTACATCGCGGCCCTGTTAAAAAAACATGGGTACGATGTGCAAATCTTAAACTGGCATGCCATCAAAGAAGCCCCGCATAAAATCAAAGACCGGCTGATGGAAATTCAGCCGGATGTCATCGGCTTTTCCATTTTGCACGCGAACCGCTGGGGCGGGATTGAAATTGCACGAATCGCCCGCCAGATCGACCCGGATATTAAAATCGTGTTCGGCGGTATCGGGGCCACGTTTTTATGGGAACATTTTTTAGGCCATTTCCCGGAAATTGATTATGTCGTCATCGGGGAAGGGGAATATACTTTTTTAAATCTGGTCGCTTGCCTCAATGACGGTGAAATAAATAAGATTGAACATATTAAAGGCCTTGCATACCGTCGGAACGGGCAGGCCGTTCGAAACGAAGATGCAGCGGTCATCTGTGATCTGGATCAACTGCCAAATCCGGCTCAATATTTCAACTACCAGCATGTCTCGCTGACTCGCGGGTGTGCCGGCAAATGCAACTTTTGCGGCTCTCCTCAATTTTGGGGCCGGCAGGTTCGTTTCCACTCACCGGATTATTTTGTCGAGCAGCTGGAACTGCTTTATGCCCGGGGGATCCGTTTTATTTATGTTTCAGATGATACCTTTACGATTAATCGCAACCGTGTCATCGAAATTTGCCGAAAGATCATACAAAAAAAAATGGAGATCGATTGGGCGGCGATATCGCGGGTCGACATGATCGATGAAGAGGTCCTTTTCTGGATGAGAAAAGCCGGCTGCATCCAGATCAGTTATGGCGTCGAAAGCGGCTCACAAAATATACGCAAATTTCTTAAAAAAAATATAAGTGATCAACAAATTTGCCGGGCTTCTGAATTAACGCAGCATTACGGTATGATGGCCAGAGCCTATTTTATTTATGGGTGTCCGCAGGAAAGCTGGCAAACCATTCAGCAAACCATTGATCTGATCGATACGATCAAACCCTTGAGCGCTATTTTTTATATCCTGGATGTATTTCCGGGAACAGCGCTATACCAGGACTATCAAAAAAAATTCAGGGTGAGCGATGATATCTGGTTAAATCGTATCGAAGATATTATGTACTTTGAGACCGATCCGGCCCTGTCGCGTGACCTCATTCTGGCATTTGGCCAGAAGCTCAGAGCCAGTTTTTATGAAAAGCTTCCCGGGTTTTTTGAGGCGTTGCGCCTGATTGATCGAAAGGAACTCTATCCGCAGCATTCTGATTTTTTTTCCAGGCTGGCGATGACTTTTGAAAAAGGAGATTATGCCGGCATCGATGTGATTCCCCATAAAAAGCAAATTGCCGAAAAGCTATACCGCCGCTCTCTGGAATACGGTCCCAAAGCCCGGGCGTATCTGGGTTTGGGAATGATTTACCAGAAAGAAGGGGCCTTCGAGGAATCCATTCGAATCCTTTTAGAAGGTGTGGCGCTGTTTCCGGAGGATGAATCCTTGCATATTTGCCTGGCCGTAAGTTATATGAATACAGGGAAATTCAAGACGGCACTGTCGCATCTTCTGAAATTTCAACATCGAAAAGAAGCGATACAGCTTATCGCCAATTGTTACCGGGCCCTGAATGATATTGAGAAGGCGGAGGACTACTTTAAAAGGTACCAGGAATTTGGTTAATTGAGCGGACGGGGAGGTCTTGCGATATTAAGAAAACGCTACGATGCCTGAATTATTTTGCGATTTTAAAGTCGATCGGTTTTTCTAAAACCGGCTGAATGGTCATTTCCCCGATAATTTCGGTTTGCTCGGGATCTTCGACTCCCCACCAGTTATTTGCCGCTTTAACGCCGTTGGCAGAGTTGACCACTTTTACGGCCCAGTTGCCGTTGTTCGATATATTGTTTTGCTCGATTCGGGCTTTTGATTTCTCCAAAATGAAACCGCCGGAGCCGTTTTCCGTAATGACCGAGTGGTTTACCAAAATATTCGCTCTACGGGCAGCGATGCCGATTTTATCGGATGTTCGAACCAGACTGTTATGAATTTCAATCCTACCCTCCTCGATCACGATGCCCCAGACGTTATCTTGAAATATGCAATTTTTCAAATTTACCGTTGAGCCGGACGCTCTGATACCAAATTCAGCATTGGAAATTTGACAGTACTGCAGATGGTTTGCGGCTTTGCTCTGGTCAAAAAAGATTCCCTTCCAATTATCCGATCCTAAACTGGCGAAACTTACTGGCTCAGCTTCTGTGCCGTTAATCTGCAGCTCGCCTTTGACAATTAATCCAAGCTTGCGAAACCAGATAACGGTACCGGGTTCTAAGGTGAGCCTGGCCCCGGGTAAAACCACCAGTGCACCCTCGACAAGGTAAGGGCTTCTGGCAGCATTCAGGACGGTATTTTTGGAAATTTTTGAAGG
>JBFFCW010000397.1:0-3807 GCA_041559695.1 Desulfobacterales bacterium | reverse complement strand
GATTTTCTTTCCGATCAAGCGGGGGCCAAAACCCAAAGAAAATTTTTCAACCCCGACGCCGAATAATCTGGCAATCAGAAAATGTCCAAATTCATGAAAAAAAATGAGGACTCCTAAAACAACGACAAATGACAGTAGTGTTATGCCCATAGTTTAACGTCTCGGAATTCTTAGAAAATATTGAAATTATAAGATTTTAATTGCTTGGATCATTCCGTTCATCTGGAATAATGGAATTATGGAACAATGGAATAGTGGGTCAAAAGTATGAAAAAAACCATTTTGATTGGATAGAATTCCTTTGAACCCATCATTCCGGCATTCCACTATCCCAGTCGTGAAAAATTAAGGCTCGAGATTTCGAATCAGATCTGCGGCCTTTTTTCTGGCATGCCGATCAGCGTCGATAATGTCGCAAAGCGCCGGATTGGCTGCAGCCGTATGCGCATCCATCGTTCCCCCGACAATCCGAGCAATGTCGCTAAAAGAAATTTCTTCTTTTAGAAACGCATTTACCGCCACTTCATTGGCGGCATTTAACACCGCCGGCATGGTTTTGCCAACCCTGCAAGCCTTAAATGCCAGTGCCAGACAGGGAAATTTCTCCAAATCCGGTTTCTGAAATGTCAGCCCGTGCGTATCTGAAAAATCCGGCAACGGTTGATTTAACGGCAGCCGCTCCGGATAGGACAACGCGTAAGCGATCGCCCCTCTCATATCCGGTATCCCCAACTGAGCAATGACGGAGCCGTCTTGATAAGCAACCATCGAATGAATCACGCTCTGGGGGTGGATAACCACCTCGATCATATCTTCGGAAACGTCAAAAAGAGATTTGGCTTCAAGAACTTCCAGCCCTTTGTTCATCAGGGTGGCTGAATCGATGGTGATCTTGGGCCCCATATCCCAGTTGGGATGATTTAATGCCTGCGCCGTTGAGATATTGGAAAATTGGGTGCTCGGCAGGTTTAAAAAAGGGCCGCCGGAGGCCGTTAATAAAATTTTAGCTAAATCCGCTTTGCGGTGCCCCTGAAGACATTGAAAAATAGCACTGTGCTCGCTGTCGACCGGAAGGATTTGAACACCTTTTTCCGCCGCTTTCCGGGTTACAATGTCACCGGCCATGACCAGCGTTTCTTTGTTGGCCAACGCGATCGTCTTGCCGGCTTCGATGGCCGCCAGCGTCGGCATCAAACCGGCCGCACCGACGACGGCGGTAATAACGATATCCACGCCGTCGGCTGTCGCCGCCGCCTGGTAACCTTCATCCTCACAAAGGATCTCGACGCGGGTCCCTGCCGCAAGCGCCTGTTTTAAGCGCTGCTGACTGTCCCGGTCATAAACAACGGCAATCTCAGGGGCAAACTGCTCAATCTGTTTGGCCAAAAGGTCCGTATTGGTTTTGGCGGCCAGTGCTTTTACCGAAAATCGTTGCGGAAACATCTCGACAATTTTCAGCGCATTGCAGCCAATAGAACCAGTAGATCCCAATATGGAGAGGTGTTTCATCAATACTTCTGCCTTATGTAGACATAGAATCGATCTTAAAAACGCATTTAGCATACATCGGTTGAGCCCGTTACCCGTCGAGCCCGTTGGCCCGTAAAAAAATAACATCAGACATTTTCCTTATCTAACGGGCTCGACTGGCTAAACCGGTCAACTGGCCAACCGATATAAGTAATCTACTATTTTTGACAATGCTTCTATGTTAAAATTTGGCTGACTACGATTATGTCTACTCTAAAATATAAATCGAATAAAAACATAAGCCACCGGAGAAGCAAATAAAAGGGCGTCAACCCGATCCAGGATGCCGCCGTGGCCCGGCAAAATATTGCTGGAGTCCTTTATATTTGAAGATCGTTTCATCTCCGATTCAAACAGGTCTCCCAGCTGACCGGCAATACCGACCGCAAGAAAGAATAAGATGATCAAGCTCCATGGCAGGTCGGGCAGAAAAAAGGCTTTTCCAATCGCCCCGACCACCAGGTTGGCAGCTAACCCGCCAATTGCCCCCTCGAGGGTCTTTCCCGGACTAATCGCCGGGCTTAATTTATGTCGGCCCAAATAGGACCCGACATAGTAGGCACTGGTATCACCGGCGAAAATGACCGCCAGCAATAAAAAAATCCAGATGGTGCCGGAGTGACCCTCACGGATAAGAACCAAAAAGCCAAGCGACACCGGAATGTAGATGATTCCCTGAAGTTGCCGTATCATCAACTCCAAAACAGAGCGGTCTGTTTTAAACTGAAACATCGATATCAAGGCAATCGTCACAAGATTCAACGCGATCAGACTCAAGATAAGATCCGCCCCCATGCCATATGCCGCCCAGATAATAGCGCAACAGATCCCGTAACCCCACCATAAAATGATACCGGATGTCCACTTCGCCTTTCCCGGCGCTACAATTCGATAATACTCCCACAACGCAACCAGACTGACCGCACTGACAAGCGACGCAAAAAAAACCCCGCCTTTGTAGACCAGAAAAATAAGAAATGGGAGGGCACTGAGCCCCGTTATCCAGCGTTTAAGATGCATCCGGCAATCGTTTCACATCCTCCAGGGGCTTGGCCCCGATTGGAATGGTAAAATGTTGGAATATTGGAAAAATGGGTCTTGAGATACTGCAATGTTGGGTAATTGACAAAAGTCATCCTGACAGTGAATTTTAAAATAGACAAGATCCTTTTAAACCCACTATTCCATCATTCCAGTATTCCATGATTCCATAATTGAAACAAAACTCGTACCTGAAAAATATCCTATATTCTCAAATAGTTTAAAAATTCCAAGATGAAGAATTCGCACAGCTAACTGACCCGGCCGAACCTGCGCTCCCGTTGCTGATAGTCCTTCAGGATCTCGTAAAACTCATCCTTGCCGAAATCGGGCCAATAGGTTGGAGTGACATAAATTTCAGCATAGGCAATCTGCCACAACAGGAAATTGCTGATACGCATCTCCCCGCTGGTGCGGATCAACAGGTCTGGATCCGGTATGCCTTTCGTATAAAGGTGTTCCGCCACGATATCCGCGTCAATGGCATCCGGATCCATCTGTCCGCTTTGCGATTTCCGGGCAAGTTCCTGGGCCATATGAATAATTTCCGCCCGACTGCCATAACTCAAGGCCAAATTCAGCTGAAGGGCGGAATTGGCGCGGGTTAAGTCCATGGCTTCACGCAACGCCTGTTGAACATTTGCCGGCAGCCGCTCCATTTGCCCGATCACCTTTAAACGAATGTCATTTTCGGCAAGCTCTTTGAGTTCGGATTTTAAGAATTTTATCAGGAGGGTCATGAGGGCATTGACCTCACTTTGGGGCCGCTGCCAGTTTTCGGTCGAAAAGGCGTAAAGCGTCAGATGGGCAATGCCAATTTCACGGCAGGCGCGCACAATTGCCCGAACCGCGTCAGCGCCCTTTTCATGTCCTTTGATGCGGGATAAAAGATGTTTTTTCGCCCACCGACCGTTACCATCCATGATGACGGCAACATGGCTGGGCAGTTTTGTTTTGTCAAGGTCTTCCGGACCGCCGGAAGCAGGACTAGAATTCAAGGATTTCTTTCTCTTTGTTTGTATAGCATTCATCGATGAGTTTGACATGCTCATCGGTAATTTTTTGAACCTCATCCTGGGCTTTAAAGGCCTCATCTTCGGATATATCGCCATCCTTTTTCAGGCTCTTCAACAGTTCGTTTGAATCGCGCCGGACGTTGCGGACCGAAACCTTGTGTTCCTCACACATTTTATGAACCAATTTGACCAGTTCCTTTCTGCGCTCTTCGGTAAGCGG
>JBFFCW010000396.1:0-3826 GCA_041559695.1 Desulfobacterales bacterium | reverse complement strand
GTCGCCGGCTTTAAGCCCGGCAAAGTCCTGCAAAAGGGCCGCAAACTCGTTTACCCGGACGAAAAGCTCCTGGTAGGTGATATGTTCGACTTTTTCTTCTTCAGGCTCCGGAACAAAGTGAATGGCGGTCTTATTTTTGTTTTTGGCCAGATGCCGATCGACGCAATTATAGCTGGCGTTTATTTTGCCGCCCTTAAACCATTTCCAGCAGGGTGCGTCGCTTGTATCCAGGATTTCGTCCCAGTATTCATACCAGTCGAGAAGATCGGCGTATTCTTTAAAACAATTCGGGAAGTTGTCCAGGCTGAACCTTTCAAAAATATCGGGATCGGTCATATTGGCCTGAGCAATAAATTGAGTTGAAGGATGATAAAAACTTTCTTCGCCCCAGTGTACTGCAATTTCAGCTTCAGAAGTTTCGACGACCTCTTTTTCTGCCATAAAATCCCCCTTTCTTTTACATTTCTTTCAATAGGTAATAACTAAAACCGTATCTAATGGTTCAGAATATGCACGGCAGGAAAATTAAAAACACCAGAATGAATTAAATTTATTTTTTATACATAACTATAAAAGTTAAATTTATTCTAAAATGTGTTCTTTGCTAGAGGCTGTATGGTCGGTTATAAAATTTTTAGTTTTTTATATCGTTTTGCAAATGTTTGTCAATATGATTTTTATTCATTTGTATGTTTTTATACCATCTTCGTTATCGGCGGTATTTTCAAAGCGCACATCCCCATTTGAGAATTTATCGATTTTGCGGGTTTCAACCGGTCCGCCGGATCATGATGGCCGTGAAATAACGCGTCAGCAATGCTGCAATCCTGAGTCGGCCTGCCATTCTTGCATTTCTTAACGGCCATGGTTATAATTTAACATTATGAGATCACAAAGCGAAAAAATACCGGACCCCAAACAGCTGGAAAAAGAAATCGGTGAGTTTTTGTCCGAAAAATTCGGTGATAATGTCAAAATTGTAACGCCTATGATTTTGCCCCAGGAAGGTGCGGTCGATAAGGTTAAAGCCCCACCCCGCCAAAAGAAAAAAATCAATTTTGATCTTAAACCCCAGGAGCTCATCGCCTACCTGGATCAATTCGTCGTTAAACAGGACAGCGCCAAGGCGATTTTAGCCACAAAAATTTGTACCCATTTCAATCGCATTAAACGTGCGCAGCAAGGGCATGAAAATTCGGGGAGTGTGTCAATGGTCGGCCATATAAAAAACAACGTGCTGATGATCGGGCCGACCGGCGTGGGCAAAACCTATGTTATCAAACTGATCGCCAATAAAATCGGTGTGCCGTTTGTCAAAGGCGATGCCACCAAATTCAGCGAAACCGGCTATGTCGGCGGGGATGTCGAAGACCTGGTGCGCGACCTGGTCCGAGAAGCGGACGATGATATCGAACTGGCACAATACGGTATTATCTATATCGATGAAATCGATAAAATCGCTTCCAGTCGAAACATCATTGGAGCCGATGTATCGCGCACCGGCGTGCAGCGTGCGCTATTGAAACCCATGGAAGAAACCGAGGTGGACCTTAAAGTGCCCCATGACCCCATCTCCATGATCCAGGAAATCGAAAAATTTCGTAAGACCGGAAGGCGTGAAAAACAGTCGGTGAACACCGCAAATATTCTTTTTATCATGAGTGGGGCCTTTACGGATCTGGTGCCGATCACTCAAAAGCGCCTATCCAGGCAGGGAATTGGTTTCGGCGCCAAGATTAAAGGTTCCCAGGAACAAATGGACATTCTCACGCATGTCAGATCCGAAGATTTAATCCAATTCGGCTTTGAATCGGAATTCGTCGGCCGGCTGCCGGTGCGCGCGATATTCGAAAATTTAACCGAAAACGATTTATATAAAATTCTGAAAAACCCCAACAACCCCATCATTCTGGGCAAAAAACTGGATTTTGCCGCTTACGGCATCGAAATCAAATTTGAAGACTCGGTGCTGCAGATGCTGGCCCAACAGGCAGCTGCTGAAAACACCGGTGCCAGAGGATTGGTCAGTGCAGTTGAAAAGACATTTATTGAGTTTGAGAAACAATTGCCTTCCACGCAAATTAAGATGTTTCCGGCAACCACTGACATTATAAAGGACCCGGAACAATCTATTCAAAGGCTGTCCGCCGCTCCCAATGACGGCAAAACCGCTGATGTGTTTGAAAAATTAGCCCAGGAAGAACGGCGCCGGATCATACAGTACCTGGAATTGAACAAAAAGCATCTGTCAGCAAAATACAACCTCACCATGACACCTCCGAGAATGAATATCGTGGCCCAATTTTATGCCAAAAATGTCATGGATATTGAAAATGTGGTTAAACACATCAAGTCCAGCTATGATGAAATCAAAAAGATAGAACTGTACTTTTTTAAGAATCATGATATTAATATCGTCCTGGAAGAAGATGCCATCGACTTCATCATGGAGCAATTGATCGAAGCCCCCATTCACCTGGATAACATATATAAAAAGGTGAATATGGATTTTGAACACGGCCTCAAACTGGCTCGTGAAAAAACCGGGCACAGCCGCTATTTTATTAACCGCCAGGCCCTGCTGGATCCGGAAGCGTACATCAGCCGGCTGATCCAAAGCGAATTGGGAGCCGCATCAACCCAACACCCAGAATAAGATCGTCTAAATGATCGGAATATCCAAACTATACTGTGGGACCGTTGAGCCTTCTGACGCCCTGCGCTACGGGCGTCACTCGGGCAAACTGCCGTCGCATCTGTTACAATTTTCCAAAGATAAGCGGCCGGTGGTCGTCTGGAATGCGACCCAACGCTGCAACCTCAAATGCGTACACTGTTATGCACATGCCAAAGCGTTGGCCAATGATGATGAGCTGAGCACCCGCGAAGGCAAGGAATTGATTGATGACCTGGCCGGCTACGGTGCACCGGTAATTCTTTTTTCCGGCGGTGAACCGCTGGTGCGCAAAGATCTCCCTGAACTGGCAGAGTATGCCGTCGATAAGGGTATGCGGGCGGTGATTTCAACCAATGGCACATTGATCAGCGCCAAACTGGCGCGAACCCTGAAACGCATCGGGTTATCTTACGTCGGCATCAGTCTGGACGGCATGCAGGAAATCAACGACCGCTTTAGAGGTGTGGGCGGCGCATTTCAGTCGGCGATGGAGGGCATTAAAAATTGTCAGGATGCCGGGATGAAGGTCGGGCTGCGCTTTACGATTAATAAATTTAACGTTGCTGAGATCCCCCACATTTTTAACCTGATCGAAGAAATGGATATCCCCCGGGTGTGCTTCTACCACCTGGTTTATGCCGGCCGCGGAACCGAGCTGGTTAAAGAAGATCTGACCCATGAGGCGACCCGTTCCGCTGTCGATCTGATCATCGATGAAACCAAACGCCTGCATGACATCGGCAAGCCCAAAGAGGTTTTAACGGTCGATAACCATGCCGACGGGCCCTACCTATATTTAAGGCTGCGCAAAGAAGACCCGCAGCGGGCCAAAGACGTCCTGGAACTGCTGCAGTGGAATGAAGGCAACAACTCCGGACGGGGTATCGGCTGTGTCAGCTGGGACGGTGAGGTTCATCCGGATCAATTCTGGCGCCACAGCAGTCTCGGCAACGTGCGCCAGCGACCGTTTTCCGAGATCTGGGCCGACCTCTCCAATCCGTTGCTGGAAAAACTCAAAGAGAAGAAAAAGCATGTCAAAGGCCGCTGTGCTGACTGCCGCTGGCTGGATGTTTGTGGCGGCAACTTTAGAGTCCGCGCGGAAGCCACAACCGGAGATTTGTGGGCGCCGGATCCGGCGTGTTATTTGAC
>JBFFCW010000395.1:0-3854 GCA_041559695.1 Desulfobacterales bacterium | reverse complement strand
TTATCCGGTCCGGTCGCTGGCAATTGGACCGCGGTAGTAGCGGCTGCAATGGCCGCGGTCATTTGCGGCGTGTTCTGGGAAATGTGGAATTTTTTCAGCCTGGCCAAATGGCAATACAGTATACCCTTCGTAGACCGCTATCACATTTTTGAAATGCCGCTGCTCGGTTACGCCGGTTACCTTCCTTTTGGCCTGCAGTGTGCCGCTGTCGGCAGCTTGCTGGAAGAGATAGCGCCAGCGGCCCGAGCGCTCTGACCATCGCATGTCTTATCCTGGATTCAAATATGGGGCCGGCCTTTGACCACCACCCATTGTTTATTTGTACTTGACATACCACTATATATTGCATATCTGCGGAACACTGTGGTATAATAAAATCAAATCGCGCCGGGATTTATGCGCCATGACGGTCATCGCATTCCAATAAAAAGTGTTTACAAAACGATTAAAATTTGAGAATCAAAAAATTTTTGCAAATTTCAGCAGCACGCTTGTTTCCGATAAAATGATAATTACCTTCTACACTCGTCTTGATTATCGGCTGTTGGTTGCCGGTTGATTATGAGGTTATTCACTCAACCCTTTTGAAACACTGAACGGATTTTATTCGAATGCATAAGAATATCGGATTTGTATCAACACGATTTGCAGGCACGGACGGGGTCTCCCTTGAATCCAGTAAATGGGCCGATATCC
Source organism: Desulfobacterales bacterium (assembly GCA_041559695.1). Classification (GTDB taxonomy): domain Bacteria; phylum Desulfobacterota; class Desulfobacteria; order Desulfobacterales; family JAHEIW01; genus JAHEIW01. The sequence goes on along the minus strand of JBFFCW010000395.1, from coordinate 3,158 downwards.
TGCAACAAAGCGGGCACAGATGTTTCTGGTTTGCCGGTGCCCTGGATCGCATTCCGGATTACAGCTTCCATGTTCCCGAAGCCCACTTCCAGCATGAACTGAACCGGTGGATCAATGAACGGGTTTTCGGCCAAAAGGGCCGTAAACAGCCTGTCACCCAGACCATTCATGACCTGCGTTCAGAACTTAAGTTCAAACTCCATGAATTCATCAAGCAATTCGAAATTGATTTGCTGGTTGCCGAAAACGCGCTGACGATACCCTTGCATGTCCCCCTGGGTCTGGCTTTAACCGAAACCATTGCCGAAACCCAACTGCCGACGATTGCACACCATCACGATTTTTACTGGGAAAGAGTCCGATTTTCGGTCAATGCCGTCAACGATTATATTCAAATGGCATTTCCGCCAAATCTGAATAATATTCGACATGTCGTTATTAATTCAGCCGCTCAGGAGCAACTGGCCCTGCGCACCGGTATTGCCTCGACCATTATTCCAAATGTTTTGGATTTTGAAAATCCGCCCCGGGTGAGCAAAAAGCGAACGGAAATCTTTCGCCAATCTATCGGACTGGAACCGGATGACCGTATGATTTTGCAGCCCACCCGCATTATTCAGCGTAAAGGTATCGAGTTCGCCATTGAGCTGGTCAAAGAGCTTAAAAATAACAAAAACAAACTGGTCATATCCCACGAGGCCGGGGATGAAGGATTGGAATATGCGGAATGGCTAAAAGAATATGCGTGCGAACATGGCGTGGATTTGCGCCTGGTTTCGATTTGCATTACCGACCCGTGGAGCGGAAACGGCAAAAACGGCAGCCCATATTCTCTGTGGGATGTTTATCCCTATGCGGATTTCATTACCTTTCCCAGCCTTTACGAAGGATTCGGCAATGCGTTTATAGAAGCGATTTACTTCAGGAAACCGATTCTGATCAATCGTTATTCCACCTTTGTGCGGGATATCGAACCACTGGGGTTTGACCTGGCCGTGATGGATGGTTTTCTTTCGAAAAAAACAGTTGAAAGTGTAGTGGACATTCTGGAATCTTCAAAACGAAGAAGAAAAATGGTGGGCAGTAATTATGCGATAGCTACCCGGCACTACTCCTATTCAATTCTGCGAAATCAGCTATCGGCCATAATGAAAAGTTTTTTTGGCGATGATATTGAGCAGCTCATTGCCAAACCAAAACCCGCGAAATCCAGGGGCTATTTGTATATTAACTCACAACAGGTCCGATATAAGCATTTCAACAGCCAGAAGAGCACCCGCGTTAAATAGCCCGTTTTAGTTAAATAGTTAAATCGTTGAATAGTCAATTCGTTAACGGATACTATCCTTTTGGGCCATTTAACGGATTGACCATTTGACCATTCGACTGTTTAACCAAGAAACGTCCCGCCTCAGACGGCTTTTGATCGCCTCGGTTCGGATAGGAGCCAGGCAGTTGAATCGGCCGATTCCATTCTTATATTAAGTTTGAAGAATCGCAGGATTTTCATGTTAATATTTGCACCGGCCAAGGGGCATGGGATGCCATTTACCACCGTTTGCGGATTAAAGGGAAAAGTTTATGTCCCCGGCCCGCCAAAAGACGGGACCCGAAAACATTCCTGCAAAGACTGCTATTCATGCCAGCTTTGCAGCGATGACCGCTGCAGGGTATGCTTCAGCCAAAAATCCTGTCGGTGTGAAAAACCAACGAAAAAGCAATTTAAATCTAAACTGAGTGATGGTCGCGGTCGAAGGACTTCAAATTTTGAAAATAAAAAAGCCCCTTTTTAAGTGCTCTTTTTAGGTTGGACATTGCTTTAGATACGGAGTGCAATTATGAATCGAATAAGCTGTTATTTTGAAAGAATCTCTGATTTTGCCGTGGGCCTGTTTTTGCTTTTTCTCGGTTTGGCCCTAACGATTGTCAGTTTTACGATAATCCCGGTCATTGGACTGTTGATCGCCATTCCGGTATTGGTTTTGGCCATCGCGTTTTTAGGCGCGAAACGCAGCAAGGAATGTGCACTGGTTGCACGACGAACCAAGAACATTTTGTATTCGTAACGGCTTGACCGTAAATCAGTTCCACCGTTTGCCTCATCCCAAATGGTTATCCCTGAAGCATGCATTTGCACTTGACCGCCGGAGCCGGATCGTATATCGTATATTTACGATAAACTCGAACGTCGAATCAATGCAATGAACGAAAAATTTCATCAAAATTCAAAGTGTTGTGGCAAACAGAACGGGCAAACGTTGGGGATCAATATCGCTCCCGGGCCGTTAACCAGAGCCCCCCAGCAGGATGAAGCGTGTTGCGGGGCGCCCGCGGGGCCGCCAAGCAGCCAGTTTGAGAAACCGGGCTTTGCCCTGCTTGATTTCGTAGAGGAGTTCGTCCAGACGCCGGCCGGGCCCGTACCGCGCGTAAAAACAGATCTTCAGTGGCCGGATTATGCCGGTACGATCAGGGCGCGGCTGGGTATTAACCGCAACCAATATAAAATTGCGCCGGGTCTGTATTGTGTCGGGACACCGGATTCCAGGGCACCGATTCTGGTCACTGCAAACTATAAGCTGACATTTGATCATTTGCGCAAGGCGCTCACATCCATAAATGCCTGGATCCTGGTTCTGGACACCCGTGGTATCAATGTGTGGTGTGCGGCCGGGAAAAATTTTTTTTCAACCGAAGAAGTCGTTCGCCGCGTAAACCGCTCGGAAGTTAAAAAAATAGTGACTCACAGCCGGCTGATTCTGCCGCAACTGGCGGCCACAGGCGTTGCCGCGCATGACGTCAAAAAACAAAGTGGCTTTAAAGTAATTTATGGGCCGGTGCGGAGCAAAGACCTTCCGAACTTTTTAACCAATGGTTTTAAATCTGAATCATCCATGCGCACGGTCACTTTCAATACCATCGATCGGGTCATCCTGACACCGGTGGAACTGTGCCACTTGCCGAAACCGTCGTTGTGGGTTCTTCTGGCAGCATTTCTGATCTCCGGGATCGGGCCCCATGTTTTTTCCTTTTCAGCCGCATGGCTCAGGGGAATCATGCTGACGGTCGCCTATGCAGCCGGAATCCTGGCCGGGGCGGTCGCCACTCCGGCGCTTTTGCCCTGGATACCGGGACGATCCTTTGCACTGAAAGGGGCCATC
>JBFFCW010000394.1:0-3877 GCA_041559695.1 Desulfobacterales bacterium | reverse complement strand
CGTTCTGCCGCCGGATATCAATTACAGCGATAAAGCCTTTACCGTTTATCGCGATAAGATCCGGTTTGGTCTGGTCGCCGTGAAAAATGTGGGGGAAGCCGCAATTGAAGCCATCATTGATGCCCGCGGCGATGAAAAGTTCGCGTCTCTTTTTGGTTTTTGTGAACGGGTCGATTTGAAAAAAGTAAATAAACGCGTCATTGAGTCCTTGATAAAATGCGGTGCCTTTGACGGCACCGGCGCCAGACGCTCACAAATGATGGCGGCTCTGGAAGATGCACTGGATTACGGGCAGCGCGTGCAAAAGGAACGGCTGGATCCTCAGATCGGTTTGTTTGACGGTTCGGTTAATCCTCAGGTCATCAATGCGCCGGTGCTGCCCGACATCGAAGAGTGGTCGGAAAGACAGCGCCTGGCATTTGAAAAAGAATCTCTGGGATTTTACGTCAGCGGGCATCCGCTGAAGCGCTGTGAGGATTTAATCGATAAGTTTACGAATGCCAATGCGGTATCCATCAAAGAAAAGAACAACGGCGCCGCCGTTCGAATCGGCGGGCTGATTCGCAGCACCAAGATTATTAAGACCAAACGGGGAGATCTGATGGCCTTTACGACCATCGAAGATCTGCACGGCGCGGTTGAAGCGACGGTTTTTTCACGGGTCTACACCAGTGTAAGTGATCTGCTGGTTGAGGATAACCTTGTTTTTATTCAGGGGCAGGTGCAAAAGGATGAGCAATCCGTAAAAATCCTGGCCGAAAAAGTGGTTGCCATGGATAAAGCTGAGGAAACCTGGACGGCCAGCATCCATTTTAATGTTGAGATGTCGCGAACGGACCGCGATGCACTCGAGCAACTTAACGGGATTTTGAAGAAACACAGCGGAACATGCCGGGCTTACCTGCATTTGCACAGCCCCGAAAAGACCGATTCCATTATCGAGCTGCCGGATTCAATGCGTCTGAAAGCCGGTGGTGCCCTGGTCCGGGAAGTCAACGAGTTGCTGGGTTACAACGCCGTAGAAACCCTGTGCATGGCGGCAAAGACCGAGCCCCGGCCAAACAAGTATCGTTAGTCGCCGGTTTACAATCGCATTTAATATCTCATAGTCCTGTTGTGAATCGTTTCATAGTGATCACACGCTATGGGTTGAGCCCGTTGCCAGTTGGCCCGTTTTCCGGTTAAAAAATCAGACAAATTACCTTTTTTTTAACGGGCACACGGGCTTGACCGGCTCAACCGGCCAACCTGAAACTTTTTTGGCTAACAGGTTTCACGCTTTTACGTTTGATGATAGAGGGTATGATGACGAAATTAGACCTTACCGTTTATCCGATTTTACTGGCGGGGGGAACCGGGACCCGTTTGTGGCCGGTTTCCAGAGAGCTGTATCCCAAACAGCTGGTGACGTTCGTCGCTGAAGACTCCCTGCTGCAGGGCACGATCAAGCGGTTGTCGCCGGTGCTAAATCCGCAGAATGTCAAAGTCGTATGCGGTGAGCAGCATTTTCATGAAACCGCAAGGCAGATTGAAAATCTGGGTCTTACACCGCAGGGAAAACTGATCTGTGAGCCCAGCGGCCGCAACACCGCGCCGGCAATTCTGCTGGCCGTGCTGCACATCCTGACCATTGATCAAGATGCGGTTTTATGTATTTTCCCGGCCGACCATGTCATCCAGGACCTGGATGGCTTCCACGACAGGCTCAGCGCGGCCATTGCGCTGGCCAGCGATGGGCATATCGTCACCTTTGGCATCCAACCCCATTATCCTGAAACAGGATACGGGTATGTCGAATGCGGCAAAAACATAGGCCATGACGCCCGGGTGCTCAAACGCTTTGTTGAAAAGCCGGATCTGGCCACCGCCCAGAAATACATCAAGACCGGCAATTTCTTCTGGAACAGCGGCATGTTTGCCTTCAAAGCCTCGGTGATACTTGCGGAATTCAAAAGCCACCAGCCGGATTTGTTGAATAAAATGAAATCGATTTTCACGGTGAACAAACCGATCGCCCGCAAAGATTATGATCAGCTCACCAATATCTCCATCGATTACGCCATCATGGAAAAAACCGCAAAAGGGGTCGTGCTGCCCTCTGATTTCGGCTGGAGCGACATCGGCTCCTGGAAATCGCTTTATGATTTTCTTGAAAAGGACACCGATAACAACGTCATCGATGGTGACGTCATCGCGCAGGACACCCGCAATTGCCTGATCCTGGGGCACGATCGCCTGATAGCCACCAATCGCCTGCGGGATATGGCTGTGATCGAGACCCCGGATTCCGTTTTTGTTTCCGACCTTGAACACAGCCGCGAGGTGAAATCCATTGTTACTGAATTAAAAGCACAGCAGCGCCGGGAGCACCAGCAGCAACGCAGCGCCCATCACCACTGGGGTGTCGCAAAGCGACTCGAGCACAAAGACCACTATGCCGCAACCGAGTTGACGGTGTATGTGCATTCTTCACTCGAGCTGCCGGCTCAGACAAATACGGCGCACCATCTTCTTATTCTAAAAGGTCGGGCGAAGATCATCACCGCTTCAGAAGATAAAACCCTGGGTCCGGGAGAAGCAATCACCTTCAGTGCAAAAGAGCAGGTTCGTATTGAGAACGCATCCAAAACCGAGCTTTCTCTGATCCAGGTCGAGCTTAAGAATCCAGGGAATAAATAGCACGCTATTCTAAAATAACCATTTCAGTGAAAAGGCCATCTAATATTATTTGGATGGCCTTTTTTCCGGGTAAATTTCTTTGATTTAAGTTGTTATCTTTGTGGATATGCGTCACAAATCCAAAAAAAGTGAAAAATAGCGCTTAAGGCACGAAACCTATCACAAATTTTTAATAATCCTATCCGTATACTTGAACAGATTAAAATTTAAACAAATTAACCAATGAAGTTATTATATGTGAACGATTGAAATAGCAACAGACTGAAAAGAAAATCAATATTAATTAAAAATAATTATCATTTAGGATAGGGGGCTTCAGTTGGCAGACCATAAAAAAAGATTTGAATTCATCATCCAAAAATTAAGGGATAATGGCCACAAGATAACGCCTCAGCGGCTGGCTATCGTTAAAATTCTTGCCAAAAGTGAGGGCCATCCCAGTGTTGAAAATATCCATGTCCAGATAATAAACGACTTTCCGACAATGAGTCTTGCCACTGTATACAAAAATATTATATTAATTAAGTCACTTGGTGAAGTTCTTGAGTTAGGGTTCCCGGATGGGAGTAACCGATATGATGGAAACAAGCCGAACCCCCAGCCACACGTCATCTGTATCAAGTGTAAAAAAATTGTCGACCCAGACCTGGATCACCTGGATGAAATGAAAAAAGAGGTCGGATTAGATACGAATTTTAAAATCCTGAATCACCGGTTGGACTTTTTCGGTATATGCAGCAATTGTATGGCAGAGAAAGTTTAATATATTTTTTTGCCATTAATTGATAGTCGTTATCATAGAATATTTTGTTTCTTTAGCACGTTATCCATAGCAGCACGGTGCATAAATTCAGACAACAAAAGGAGTAAATATTAGGACTGATGAAAGCAAATGCCCGGTAACGGGATCCACTGCCAGCGTCGGCACGTCGAACCGGGACTGGTGGCCGAACCAGTTAAACCTCAAGATTCTTCATCAGCACTCTCACATGAGCAATCCGATGGGAGAGGAGTTCAACTACGCTGAAGAATTCAAGAAACTCGACCTGGAGGCTCTGAAAAAGGACCTCTATGCGCTGATGACCGATTCGCAGGACTGGTGGCCGGCCGATTACGGACACTACGGGCCGCTCTTTATCCGGATGGCGTGGCACAGCGCCGGTACGTACCGCATGGGTGACGGTCGCGGAGGTGGAGG